>CAZFAR010000042.1:0-13556 GCA_964516825.1 uncultured Thermococci archaeon | reverse complement strand
ATCCTGACCCTAGGGACTACCTGGCCTCTCCCCAAAGCCCTCGTCGCAGAATATCTTACCAGAACAGACAAGATCCTCGTAATAGAAGAAGTGCTGCCTTTTCTTGAAGAGAATGTAAAAGGGCTGGCAGCAGAAATGGCTCCTCATATAGCAAGGACTTTCTACGGGAAGAATGGCACCATTCCTTCAGTAGGAGAACTGAATCCTGACAGAGTGATAGCTGCTCTTTCCCAGATATTCAGAATGCCTCAGCCTGAAACCCACGCTCAAGTTCTGTCCCTGATTCCTTCCCGCGAGTTAACCTTCTGCGCTGGATGCCCCCACAGAGCATCGTTCTGGTCAATCCACAAAGTCCTCACGAAAGATAACCGGAAGGGATTTGTCTGCGGTGATATTGGATGCTACACTCTGGACATCTTCTGCGGATTTCGCACTTTGAAGACAATCCATTCTATGGGATCAGGGGTTGGGCTTGCATCTGGATTCGGGAAACTGGGCCAGTTTGGCATGAATCAGCCCGTACTGGCAGTCTGTGGGGATTCTACCTTCTTTCATGCAGCAATTCCTGCATTGATCAACGCAGTCCATCATGAATCCGATATTACTGTAGTCGTCCTGGATAACAACACTACTGCGATGACAGGGTTTCAGCCTCATCCCGGGCTGCCCGTAGATGCTCTGGGAAATACTGTGCCTGCTGTAGACATTGCAGAAGTGGCAAGAGCTATTGGTGCCCACGTCGAAATCGCTGATCCCTTTCAAGTGAAAGAGACACAAGAAATGCTCACTCGCATGATCAGCAGAAAGGGGACTCAGGTTCTCATTTTTCGTCAGGACTGCATTCTGAGTTCTGAAAGGAGAAAAAAATACAGAATCTACATCAATGGAGAAAAATGCCTCGGAAACACTGAAAAATGCAAGAGGGTATGCACGCGAGTGTTCTGCTGCCCTGGCCTCATGTGGAATGAAAACGAGAAAGTGACAGCAATTGATGAGGTCATCTGTAAAGGATGCGGTGTCTGTGCAGATATTTGCCCTGCAAGAGTAATAGAAAGAGAGGAGATCAAATGATCAGCACTCTTTCAAAGGACCCGTACAATATTATCATAACGGGTGTAGGTGGCCAGGGGAATGTCACTGCATCCAAAGTTTTGGGGAACATGCTGGTTCGAACCTTTTACATCACTGTGGGAGAAACATTCGGAGCTTCCCAGAGAGGCGGGGCAGTAGCAAGCCACATACGGGTTTCAAGAAAATCTGTGTGGAGTCCTCAGATCCCACGAGGAAGGGCAGATCTAATTGCAGCTCTTGAACCTGCAGAAGCTTTGCGTGTTTTTGGAGAATACGGGAACAAAGACTCATGGCTAATTGTAAACACTCGTCCTGTGTACCCCGTAGGAGTGATTACAGGCAGACTGGAGTACCCTTCCCTTGAAGATATGAAAAACGTCATCAGAGATTCTGCAGAGCATGTGTGGTTCATAGATGCAACAGATGCAGCTCTCGCTTTGGGAAATCCCATCCTGGGAAACATGGTCATTCTAGGGGCTGTAACAGGGTTAGATGTACTTCCTCTTGACAAAAGCGATTTTGTATGGGCAATTTCAAGGATTTTCCCTGAGGATACAGTTGAAATCAATGTGAAAGCCTTTGAGGTAGGTTTGAAACTGATAAAATAGGAGAATACCTTTGCACTTCTGAAGAGAATGAATTCTCTCTAGTTAGTAAAATAACAGTGTGAATTGATGGTGTTACACGTGTAACATAACAAGGTTCTTTTCCCCATTTGTGAGAAAACGTCTTCTTTATCAAGCTCGTACAACCGCTGTAGATCAGCACCCCTTACAGTCTGAAAAAGAAACTCAAATGATTATTGCATGGGTCATAGCTCAACGTATTCTCGATTCTTTTACCGTCTCTTCTACCACATTATTCAATTTACAGAAGGATTTCTTCTCGAATACGGAACATCTGATGTAACGGTAACTAAAAGTTAGATTTTTTTATCTTTAATTACTTTTCCTGAGCTCTCTTGCACTATGTATTTATATATATCCTTCATTTGTAAATATACTATCAGTCAAGAATGCACAGCAGAAACTAGTGCATCTTGCTGCCAGAGGTGACACAATTGTTGAACCAAGAAATCTACTGTATTCCCGAAACGAAGAACCCAAAAAAAGAATTCTCTCACACTGAATCCCAGACTACTCAGATTCCTTTCTCCAAATCGACTTCACACAAGGCAATCCACTACGAGAGACAAACCCAGTTGCGGTTCAAACACCTCTTTGATCTTGCTTCATTCTACGAGCAGCTCCCTTTGTGGTGCAGCCGAGCGAACCTGTATGGACCCGGCCAGTTTCTACTTCGATTTGAGTTCACATTGCCTGCCAGAAGAAAATACAAGCGCAATTCTTTCGTTTATGATTTGATCTCAGCCAAAGAGTACGAAGCAGCTCAGACAGGGCTCATGTATGCCCGCTCCCTCTTTGATGTACTTTCAGATGAGCATTACAGGTACAGGGGTTACAAATTCGGGAGAGGACTGCAGATTGGCCCGAGCTGGATTGAAAAAGGAAAAATGAAAACGTGCGCCACTCTTTCAATAATGATGTCTGGAGACCATGCAGAGATAACTGCAGTAGATGTGCTCACTTTTGCCACTCATGCCATTTTCTCTAATGAGGATTTGAACCACATGCAGGCAGTAACAGCAAAGGTGTATTTCAATGGTGAGCTCCTGGGATCCATGGATATTGAAGTTGAAAACACTTCATGCGAATTCCTGGAATTTGCTCCACAATATTACTCTTACAGAGAAATTCAGGAAATTCTGTATTCACAGGCTGAAAATAGAAATGTTCTGTACGCCTTCAAGACTGAAAAGGGAATACGTCAGGGAATGATGATAAAGACAGATACCCTCTGGAAGCTTGTCGAAATAAAGAAAATTGAAGATATTTACAAGACAGTAAAAGATTACAGTGTGGTGGAGTTCATACCAGCAGTCAACAGAATAGACGAAGAATATCCTTCTATTATCACTATAGAGACAGACCCTGGTGATATGCTTCAGCATGTGCTCGGCAAGAGGAAGACATGGGTATTCAACACGTATGTGACTGAAAAGATCCTGGCAATTCTTGATACATACAGAATCAACTACAATCTGAAATTTTCTGGCAACAAGGGCTGGCACATTCTGATCCCGATTGAGCTGAAAGAACCCTTTGATACCTATCAGAAAGTTGTAGAAGCTATAGTAAACAAGGAACTGGGAAACCTCCCCCATGATGAAAAAATACTCGCTATGATGGCAAATTTGATGCAGTTGGAAGATGTGAAGAGTTATAAAGATCCCTTTTTCTTAGCCAGAAGATTTGTTGATTTGGTTGGGGCCCACATCATGTTCTATGAATTAAAAGATATTCACACAATTCTGACGTTAAATGATCTGAGAAGACTCTGTCTGAGAGTAGCTCCCGCATACAGAGAGGATTTTCTCAGGAAAGGTGGAGACCTCTACGAGACAGGCCGTGGGCCAGTCAGAGTAGAGCTCCCGCAGGTACTCTCCATCAATCCCTATTCCAGATTCAGAAGGCAGTTCAAGCTCCTGATCGATCACTCATCCAACAAGAAAGAGGGGAAGTTGAGGAGCCCCTTCTCGCTGCACAGCAGGACTGGACTGGTGAGCATACCTGCAGTCGTATACAGAGATGATGGAAAGACCAGGATCGATGAAAGGTTTTGGGACTACGATTTTGTGTGTGCCCTTGCCAACCCAAGAAGGATGTGCAATCAAATTGAAGGGTTGATCCAGGATGAGTATCCACTGATGGATTCTGTCAGAAAGTGGGAATCAAATGATGTTAGAGGATTTGAAGAATTCTTTCACGACCATAGAGGATTGCTCATATATCTGCTGCAGAATGGGGGTGAGGCTCTGGAGTTGCTAGATTGTCGTACTGCGCTCTGGGTGAATGCAAACCTCTGGGAGAAAACAGTAACCAGCTGATATCATCTAAAATGTACTTGTTACACGTGTAACATGAACTTATGTTCTCCTGCATGATCGATGAATTCGCTTCAAGAAGCACTCAAACCAATGTATTTAGAATTCTGGCGAGAATGCAATTCTCCTTTCATGATCTATTTTGCTCTCCACTCATTCGGGAAGCAAGTAATCGCCAGCATCTCCTAAGAACATCTGGTAGTACTCATTCTCTCTGCTGACCACCTTTTCCACTGTACCTCTGGCTGTAATGATATCTCCTTTTTTTGCCTGCTCACAGAATCTGCCTCTCAAGCTCACCAGTCTGGACACTTTCTCGATGGAGGAATCTTCAATTAAATAGCAGCATGGAGTGAATACATTCTCAGAATCATCTCTTATCTTCGCTTTCAATACTGCCTTGTACAGTGGGATGTACTGCAAATCTCCGTATTTTTCATATTCTTTCTTTAGAAATCTAAAGAAATACTCTTTTTTCTGAAACAGCCCGTGCATGACTTTTCTCTGTTCCAGATGAATCAGCTTTCCATTTGTGGAACCCCATCTAAACTGTGCTTTTTCTCTCGCTCTTTCCAGATCAAACTGGTTTAGGACACCTTCTTCCCTCAATTTTCTGAGACGATCATACATCTTTACACAATAGTCTTTTCCATACACGATCAAATCGATATCAGAATCTGATGTATGCAATCCCACCAGTACTGAGCCTGAAACACCCACAGCATCTACTGGAACATCAAGAAGGAATGCGAGCTCGACAGTGCATTCTTCTAACTCATCCCTTTTTCCCGAATTGATCAGCTCTGAAAGCCTTGAACGGGGATAAATCATTCTTTTAATACTGTTAAGGGGTACTCCCTGTAATTCCCTCTGGAAAACTGGGTCAAAATAGATATACTTTGGATAATTCTCTCTCAAGAATCTATAGCGTTCCTCCAGCTCATAGATCTTGCGATATGCTCCCCCCTTTTTCTTCCTTTCTCCTCCTAATTCTGGAATATACCTGATGTAGCTGATGACCCGATCCGGAGGATGGCAAATGCCTTTCACGTCAAAAAAGAATCCTTCCACACTCTCTAGAAAATCTCCTTCTCGGGCCTCAATCACTGCTCTACCTCATCCATGCAGATGAATGTCTGCATGTTCTTGACCAGTGGATTCACGCGGAGAAGTTTGCTTCTCACTTTCAACTGTCTCAAATCCTTGACTATGAGCTCAACCATGATGTCCCCTTCACCATATAGGGGAACAGACCGCAGCACTCCCGGAACTTGAGTAGCTTTTTCTGCACATTCGAAAACATCAGGACAATCAGTCTTTAAAATAACGAATGCCTTAATCATGTTAATCACCCTCAAGATTCTCTCCATCGTCTTTTTCCATCTGGATAAGCGTTCGCGTTTCACCAATATCCTCTAGTTCTCTAATTTCTATTATCTTATCCCGCAGCTTCCTCAAGTTCTTGGATTCCAGCTCCAGGATGATGTCGTAACTGCCGTACATCGCATACGCATCGATGACGCCTCCAACCTTCTTGATCTTCTCTACTAAGAGATCGACGTCAGGACTTCCGGCTCGTATGAGAACATATGCTCTTGTCATTATATCACGTCCCTTCCTTCTCTTTTCGTACCTTAAAAATGTTTCGGGCTATTTTTCGTCATTTACATACGTAAAGCGTATTCCTATTCCCTCTTTGCTCTTGTAACGGATGTTCATGCCAATCAAGAGTGCAGTAATGGGTTCTACCAACCTGGCATAATCCAGCATCCCACCATCAATCCCTCTCACTCCAGGGATCAATTCTGCCAGTTCCATCACTTCCTTTCGAGCACTCTTCTGGCCGGAAATGATTGCATCACATTCGATCTGATTCTCAATGTCCTGCAATCTGTATGCACTCATGTTCTGGAAGGCACTCACCACATGAACCCCTGGAGGAGCGAGCGACTGAACAAGCTCTGCTGCAGAACCCTGCCATGGAGTGACAATCTGGGTGGGCGAGAAGCCGCCAATTTCCACTGCCAGAGGAACGATTACACTGATGATGATGTCCCCTTCCTGGAGAGCATTTTTGATCTGTCTCATGGTGGGAACCAGAAACTGAAATGGAACGGAGAGAACGACAATTTGGGCATTCTTGGCAGCTTCGAAATTGTCCATTCCTTCTACATTTGCACTGTGACCGAGGGTCTTGTTGATCTCCTCAGCAGCTTTGAGAGCTTTTTCTTTCGCACGGGAACCAATGATTATCTTTCTTCCTGCTCTTGCCCATCGCAAGGCCAGTCCAAATCCAAGGTCTCCAGTTCCACCAATGATTGCAATCTTTTTCATAGGAATCTGATTCAGATTATTGTGGCACTTTATAAATATTGTGCCTCTGGGATTGCACGTGCATTGAGCTTTCTTGTTACACGTGTAACAATTTTGTGGAACACATTCATAGGTTAGTAAAATGAAGCTGAACCAATCTACTGCTACACCTGTAACATCTACTGTCAAACACTAGACTCCTCCAACCCAAAAAAGATCACATTTTTATAGACTTTCTCGATTGTGAGAGCATGGACATTCATGTCAGGGTACGCTACTCCCTCATCCTTTTTTGCAGCTTTCTCTTCTTCATCCCTCCAGTTTCCCGCGTGATTACTCTGCTCAAGATCTTTGCTGTATTTGCTCTCTTCTATTTCTTGCCAGGATTATTCCTCATGAGAAGATTCCTCGATAAGTTTTCTCTTGTCTCCAGTGCAGTTTCAGCCGTACTGGTCGGCATGTGCTTTCACATAGTATATATCTACTTTCTGAGCATGCTCAAGATTTCCTTTACTATCCCAGTCCTATTGATTCCTGGAGTCATATTCTCAGTACTCGCAGATTACTCCAGGATAACCCTGCCCAAAAACAATCCTAAGGAACTGTATCTGATTCTAGCAGGGATCGCCTTCTTCCTGTTGACCTTTAATCTGGCACCTGGAGAAGATGCCAACGGTCACCTCAATGCAGTAGAGATGATTTTATACGAAAATCGAGTACCAGCAACCTATCCATTGTATCCAGAAGTCTCTCTCTCCTACCACATGGGCTTTCACATCATTGTTTCTGAACTAATGTACATCACTGGATTGAAAAGCCTTCTCTTTCTGATGAGTTCCCTATTCTGTGTTTTCATGATTTTTACTTCTTATTTATGTGTTAAGAGTCTTCATGATGAGAGAGCAGGATTCATTTCTGGAGTCTTAATAATCTTTGGTGTCCTTACTCCCCTGTACTACCTCTCGTACGGGGCCTATTCAAGTTTGGTCTTCCTTGCTCTTGTACCTCTTGTGATCTTTCTCCTTTGTCATGATTTGGATATACCACTTTTCTCTCTTGTACTGGCTGCAGGATTCATGTCCCATTCTGCGTTTCTCCTTATCTGGATACCTCTCTTTGTCTTTACGGAAAAATACAGAATGTTGGTCTTGAGCTGTGGAATGAGCCTGATACTGTCATTGCCTCATCTCGTGAGGATTCAGCCTTCATATTCTTTACCAGAGATCGTCCAGTTGTACCAGCTTTGGTTTCTTCCAGAGAGCTTCAGGGTACAAATGATTGCTGAGAGAATCGGGGTACTAGTCTTCGTTTGTGGAGTACTCGGTTTCGTTTTCGTAAAGAAAAGGGAGTTCATATTCTTTTCAGTGTGGTTATTATCTCTTCTCTTTCTGGCTCTAACGAGTTTATTAGCTGTAGAATTTCCTTTCAAATTTGTATTCTTTGCCAATCGATTGATTGAATTCATGGTGCTTCCATTGACATTTCTGGCAAGTATTTTCGTATCAGAAATAGGAAAGAACAAGTACTGGATATTAATATTGATGTTTGTACTCCCCTTGTTCCCTCATTTCTCAAGTGCACCCAGATCTTCAGATGGTCCACTTTTTCCCACAGATTCTCCAGAATTTTCTGCAGATCAGGAAGGAATCCTCTGGCTTTTGGAAAACACAGATGAATCAGCAGTTGTCCTGAATGAATGGTGGACAGGAACTGGGTCCTCCTGGATTACCTCACTGGGTGAGAGAAGGTTGATATTCCCCTTCTTGTATGTGCATGACCATTTCCTGGATAATCTGCAAATAAACGAACGCAGCCGGGATGTCTTCTGGATCTGTGAGGCCCCTGACAGTGATGAATCCTTTAGGCTCCTGGAAAAATGGAGAGTTGACTACATCTTTTTGTCCTCGTACGTTGAGGACAGGATACAATGGAGGAGAGACCTCTGGGATGTCAATCAGATGATAAGAAGTCCAAACTATGAATTAGTCTTTCAAAAGGAGAATACCTATATCTTCAGAGTAAGAAAAGAAAATTTGCATTTGACCCAGTTCTTTACAATACAGACGATACCTGAATTCAATTTGCGAGGTATTGAGATCAATGAGAGTTTCCCCTTGAAGAAACTGATTTCAATTGCTTATGAAGATTCCTTCACCGGAATAGTACAATTCTGGTCAGATCGTGGCCTTGTAGCAGAAGTTCCTCTCATGAATACTGGCAGGATTGTCACTATTGTGCTCCCTTTTGACCCCTCTCTGAGGATGGAAAGTTCTCAATCCTTAGAAATAACGTTTTCTTCAGTTGTTACTGATTTATCAGGTCTGAAACTGAATAATATGTGTCTTTCTCCAGATTGGATACCTGGCGAGTATCTTGCCCTGAGAAAAAAGGGATACATCCATGTTTTTGGCACTGAAACTCTTGAAATCGTATACAGAGATACCTCTCCTGGCAACATAGACTTCAATGTCTTCATAGATGGAATCTGGGTGCCTCTAGAGATTCTTGAACGGAAGGGAGATGGATCAACCAAAAAAGTGATTATTCAGCTCCCCGGGTCCTATTCTTTCTCGAAGATAGGAATCCATGTGCACGGACTTCCCTTTTATGTGCTCTCCATGACGTCTGGTAATTCCTTACCCCACAATTTCATATGAAAGTTACTATCATGACCGTAAGTTTTATAAAGAGATGTGTAATAGAACAACCATGAAAAAAGTGCTCGCCATCCTGTTGGTTCTGACTCTCTTTTCGGGAAGCCTGAAGTTTCCAGTGAAAAAAGTCACAGGCATGGTCATCACAGATTTGGACAATGATTCTGTTGACGATTACGTATTTGCATGCGAGAAAATAGTTTCAGACCCGTGGAGCCGCGGTGTCATATACGTGTATGAAGATAATCAGTTAAAGTGGTATTACCATCTTGCGACGGCTATTAAAGGTTTAGCTGTCCATGATCTGGACTCGGATGGCAAAAAAGAGATCATAACAGCCTGTGATGTCCGCATAGACAAAGGGGGAGATCTTTACGTTTTTGACAGCAATGGCAGACTCAAATGGCACCGTTGGTTTCCTGGTACTCCAAAGTCAGTGTACTGCTACCAGAATTTTGTGGCAGTGAACCTGTACGGACAGGGAGAAAGGATCATGATTTTCAATTATAAGGGTGAGCAAGTAAAGGATCTCCCAGTAAATGGAGATATTTCCAAATTTGAAATTGTAGACACCAACAACGATGGCGTATATGAGCTAGTTGTTTCAGGCATTGCCAACGACAAGTGGGAGCATTTTCTAACAGTATATGACATGGAAGAGGATGATCCCGTAAGAAAAGTCTTATGGAACTATGAGACACCAGAACATATCAACGATTTCAAGTTTCACGATATTGATGGTGATGGAACAATGGAAACTATTCTGGGAGTCTACGACGCCCTATACGTCACCCGGGGAGGAGACCTCCTGGGAAAGATAGAACTCCCACCATCTCTTCTGCATGTAGAAGTCATCCAGAATCAGATCCTCATTGTCAATCAGAACACTATGTTCTTAGTCCAATTTTCTGATATTCTGAATCTGAATGGAAGTACTGTTCCTATGACTGAATTCACTGGTACAGTGAATGCTGCTCTTCGACTATCAGTGAAGCCCCAGTTCCTCTTTCTGAAAGATGTCGATTCTGATGAGGAGAAAGAGATCCTTGTGGGAGATGGAGAAATCCTTGAAGTTCATGAATTGGAAGAATTTGCACCACCTGAACTTGTGGTAACAGTGCCTGCAGCCCTAATAACAAAGGGCGAGGTAACCTATATCCTGTATGAGAACAAGGATTATGGGATGCGGATCAAGTATCCAGCAGACTGGATTCTGGAAGAAAAGGAAACAGAAGTATTTGGCTTTGCAGGAAATGCTGTCGTTTTCTCCTCTCTTCGGACCAGTGCAAGCTTTTCTGTGACTGTCTGTGACATGTCTGCAAGACCGGTAACACTAGAGGAGGTTACTGCATCAGCTCTCGATTACTACGAACAGGAAGAGTATGAAATTTCTGAAGAAGGTGGAACAACGCTTGCAGGCAATCCTGCGCATGAAGCTGTAGTCACGAAAAAGGTTGGACTCTACACTGTAAAGATGATGCAGATCTGGACAATAAGGAATGATTTGTTGTACATAATTACCTACGATGGGGAAGTGAGTCATTATTCGTTCTTCAGTGAAGTTGCAGAGGAAATGATCAATTCATTCACCTTGCTTGAGAGAGTTCCCTTAGTCAGTATCTGTGAAGTCCAGTTCGATGCACCTGGAGAAGACCGTGACAATTTGAATGGGGAATGGGTCAAGATCTGTAATAATGGGACTGCAGATATTGACATGACAGGGTGGAGTCTGGAGAACAAGGTGGGTGCATTTTACGAATTTCCAGATGGATTCATACTGAGGGCGGGAAGTTTTGTTATCGTGTACACTGGAACTGGTGAGAATACTGAGACTGCAGTATACTGGAAATACCCTGTAGAGGCATGGAACAACTATGGGGATACTGCAACCTTGGTGGATGGCGAGGGGAATATAGTGGACGAGTATACATGGACTCCTGGATGAGTCATGGAAGGATTTTGAATTCTGACAGAAATTGAAAAAAGAACAAGGCTTAAATTCATGAAGACACTTCCTGTACCCATGAATAGGAATACATTCTCTCAAGTATTAGACCCTATTCTCTATTTTGTTAGGAATATCACTATTATTTGCGTTATCTGCATAGTATTCGCAGTGGCAGCAGCTTACTTGGGTCGCCGTACAGGTTTTCCTATTCTTTCAGATATTGTCTCAACTCTTGGAATACTGGGTATACTCCTCATGGTTACAGGTGGGCTGGCCACTATGAGCGCACCAGGCACGATAATCTCAAGAGCTGACGTGAGTCGCACCACTGTACATGAAATGCAGTCCATGAGATTAGGCCCCAACCCCTGGTTCGGCGTTGGGCTCTCATTATTTCTGTCAGGACTTATTCTGGGCACTATTGCAGTCATCTGTGCATAAATACAGGTCGAGCACAATTCCTATGTTGCAATGCAGTGGCTCAAACTGGATGTACTTCTCGAGTTTTCCTTCTGTTCTTTTTGTTATTCTTCTCATCAATCGAGGTTCTAAATCTTTCCGATGTTACACGTGTAACACGGACATTGATACATTCTTGAACCTCATTACAGCAATTGATTTTGAATATCCTTTTATACAATTGTCACAGATTGGATCCATGAATCTTCTGGTGTTAGGTTCTGGTGGATGCACACTAATTCCGCGGCCAGGGTGCACCTGTGAAGTCTGCAGAGAAGCACGAGAAAAAGGTATACCACACGCACGGACTGGTCCCTCCCTATTCCTGGAAGACATCAATGCACTCTTTGATACTCCTGAAGAGATTTCTTCTCAGTTAAACAGAGAGAATATTAAAACAGTGGACTACATTTTCTATACCCACTGGGATCCTGACCACACTATGGGAATGCGGATAGTGGAACAGATGAATATGTTTTTTCTGGCAGCACTTGTTGAAAGGAAAAAACCGTCAAAAAGCATAAAGATCTGTGCTCTACCTGAGGTTCTAGATGATATAAAAGCTATCAAAAATAAGTATGGTCCTTATCTTGACTACTATGAAAGATGCGGGCTGATTTCTCTCGTTACCCTCAAAAAAGGGACCCCTTTGAAAATCGGAGACTTTGAAATAACTCCTGTACCAGTAGAGAATCCTGGGGTTGTCTCGACAATCTTTGTGATTGAAAGTGGAAAAAAGAGAATAGGGTATGCCCCCTGTGACATGAAGCCGTTTCCCGCACATGATTTGCTGAAAAACTTAGATCTATTGCTTATTGGTGGTATTCTTCCAGAAGGGGAACTAAAAGGGGGGTATATCATTCCAGAGGACAATGAATTGAGAAATGAGGTCTTGACTATAGATGAACTGAAGGAGATCATTACAGCATTAGAAACAAGAACTACCATAGTGGTACACATAGAGGAAGAATGGGGAAAATCCTTTGATGATTACAGGAAGACTGCAGAGAAGTACAAAGAGTACAATATCACATTTTCCTATGATGGAATGAGAATTAGAATATAATTTCCTGAAAAGTCAAAATTATTCAATATTTACTAAGAGTAGACATAACTATTTCTATCAGTAATAGATTTCTCTTTTTACAGGGAGTTACTGTGAAAACCAAAAGCATAAAAGGGTACAAAATCAATCACACCCATGGACAGTCTGGAGTACTTCAAGAAGTCCTATTTTGCAATGGATGGACTGTGGTTTCTGATGGTAGAAGAAGAAAACTCCTTCGAATACGCTTTAGAGCTGGATAAGAAAGTCTGGAAAGTACTGGCAAAAATCCAGGCCAGAACAGCAATAAGATTGGGAAAGGAATTTTTTGACAGTTTAAAGCTGAAATGGGATTCTGAAGGGTACAGGTACCACTTTGAGAGGTATAAAGTAGTAATTGAGGAGTGCCCCTGGTGGGATATAATGGAAAAGTCAGGGAGACAACAGCTCGCAGGAAGGGTAGGCGCTGTCATCTGCTCAATTGTCTACAATGAATGGGCGAAAGAGTATAACGCTCCCTTCACCATCACTTTTGAAACCTACCTGTGCCAGGGGGATAGAGCCTGCGTTCTACATTTTCAGAAAAAATCTGTTGAATAGATCTCTTACTGAGAGTTTCCAAGTATTCACCTCGAGTATTCACCTTCCTCTCCTGTTCTTGGCAGACTCTCAAATTTCGGCAGCGTGCTGGTAGTAGCTTTAAATACTGCAACTTGAAAATGAGCATGTAGAGCAGGTGAAGAAATGACTGAAATTATTGAAACCACAGGCAGAACAGAAGATTATCTAGAGGCAATCGATACAGTAGTGGAACGGAAAGGCTATGCCCGAGTCAAGGATGTTTCTGACATTCTAGGGGTTGCTCTCTCCAGTGTCACTGAAATGTTTCAGAAGCTGAGTGAGGCAGGCTACATCAATTACGAGAAATACAGCGGCGTAACCTTGACAGAACAGGGAAGAAGAATTGCCAAGATGACAAAAGAGAAGCATGAGATCCTGAGAGAGTTTTTATCAATTCTGGGGATTGACGATACAATTGCTGATTCAGATGCCTGCAGGATAGAACATGTAGTAGATCCCGAAACGTTGGACAGACTGACCAAGTTTGTTGAATTTGTCAAT
>CAZFAR010000041.1:9270-13626 GCA_964516825.1 uncultured Thermococci archaeon | reverse complement strand
AATAAGCAGGATCATGGCCTATTAGCTAAGGAATACCCCCTTATAAAGGTTATAGATATAAATCTCAGATTTTTTTTCTTCAGGTCTATCTCGACTCATGTTGGTAACATCATTCCTCGTCAACGGGCGCCAAGAATTCATATTTCATCTACATCAGAATGCCATTGTATTCATACCTCATAGACTCACCCTTGTGCCAATTCAAGTGTTACAATACCACACCAATCTTCCCAATTCTTATATGGGTTCAAAAAAAACCATTGTCTAGGGCAAACTACTCAATACAGTATTACTTCCCATGATTTGACCCCATACGCTCATATTCGACCAATGTGACATCGGTAATATGATGTTAAAGACCAAGCTATCTGCAAATGTTTATAAAGTCTTCAAGAATAGATATAAGACCTTAGAAATAAACATCATGAACCCAAGGAGGTGGAACCAAATGACCTATGCCGTGCCAAAGGTATTGAAAGAGGTTTCCCGTAAGGGACCAATCGATATTCTTGGAGATAATAACAATAATAACAACTGCTGACCGAGGGGAAACCGGTTGTACGCAGTTGAAACCAATGACCTGACCAAGATATATCGCAGGAGTGAAAAACCTGCCCTGCACAAGGCGAATCTCCAGTGTGCGAGGGGTTCGATCTTCTCCCTCTTGGGAGAGAACGGTGCAGGGAAGACCACAACTGTGAAAATCTTGTGCACTGTCCTCATTCCTACTTCAGGTGAGGCATTCGTATCTGGATACAATACTGTAGGAGAAGCCAGAGAAGTGAGAAGAGTCATTGGCTATCTCCCTCAGAAATCTCATGTTTCAATCTTTTTTGACTGGTCGATCTGGGACAATCTCAGATTCTTCTCAGCGATGAACAACATTACTGGACAGAACTTTGACACACTGGCCAAATCCCTTCTGAGAGAGTACAATTTGTGGGATAAGCGAAATGAACTGTTCAGGAACTTATCTGGTGGAATGCAGCAGAGAGTGGCCTTGATAAGGAGTATTATTCATGATCCAGAAATCCTGTTCCTGGATGAACCCACATCTGGATTGGATGTTCAGGCAAAGTTGCAGACTTTATCCATGATCGAACAACTGAAAAAGGAGGGGAAAACCATATTTGTGACCACTCACGACATGGATGTGGCAGAGCGGCTGTCAGATGCTGTTGCTATCATTCGTTCAGGGAGAATACTGCTTCAAACACCCTTTAGAGAATTGGAGGAAGAGTATCGAGGGAAATACTCTCTAGAGGTCTTCTGCGACGTATCTGAGGGAGAAGCTATCTTGGCATTCTTCCAGGAGTTCTCATCAGTGGAGATCATCCACAAGAAACCTCCTCGATTTCTCATCATAGATGGAGAAGACATCGTAAAAGAAGCCAGAAAGAGGTTTCAGAATCTTGAATTCTCACTAAGATCTGTCTCCTTGGAAGATATCTATCTGAAAATATACAATACGGAGGATTCTCATGATACATGAAGCTATTGCATTTGAGATATCCTACTGGAAGAGATGGAAGCTGAATTTTGTCGGTTCATATCTAGATTCTATTGGATTGTTATTCGCTATCATACTACTCATGAAGTTCAGATCCCCTAATGCTTCTATTACCTCTCCAGAATATGCATTTTTCATCATTGGATTCTTGAGCAGTTACTTGACTACAGCCATCTTCTCGAGAATCGATACTCCCAAAAACTATGCTAAATACGATATTTATGACTGGATCGTATCCTCAAATACATCCATGCTCCACGTGTTGATAGCAGAAAGAATATGGGTCTTCTTGAGGTATGTCACTCCCGGATTTGTGGGATTGACCTTGTACTTTGCAATGCTCTCCGTATCCGTAAAGGTATATACACTCTGTGTAGCACTGATGATTGTAGGCTGGCTGGGATGCGTGGGGTTCAACTTCGTCCTGACCTCTCTCGGAGTATTGTACGGTAAAATCGAAGGAGCATCTGCATGGCTGAGCTTACTGATCTCCTACTTTCTGGTGGGCATATTCTTCCCAGTGACCATGCTTCCCTTTCATTTATGGCTGATCTCCCTCATATTTCCTGCCACCTATGCCATTGATTTGAGCAGACATTTTGTGTTGGAAACAGAGTTGATTCTCCATTCCCTCGAGGCAGAGGTCATCTGTTTTGCAGTATTAGTGGTAGTGCTCCTTGTCCTGGGGCTTGAACTATGGAAACGGGCAGATAGAAAGGTGCGTCAGGGAGAGCTCCAGTTTTAGTGATACTATGATCGAGTTACTGTTTCCACCTCAATGGATTCCCACCCAGCCGTACCTGGGATTGGCATGTCTGGCTGCATACCTGAGACAAAGAGGGATAGCAGTTCATCAGACCGATGTGAATGCATTGGTTTATGACCGCATTCTGTCAAGACCCTTTTTGGAAGAATGCAGAGAGACTGTTGAAAGGAAGTTTGAGAGATTGGACAGAAAAAGTACTGCAGAAAAAGAATATTCTGATTTGGTTACTCTCTACGTAATGGCAGATAGTTTGGTAGAATCAGTAGAAGAGGCAAAAGAGAATCTGAAATCAGAAAGATCATTGGACCTTCAGGAATACCTCCGAAACCTCAAGATCCTGCAGAATGGCTTGCGGCTGGTTTCAACTAGGTATGATCCATTTTTTCTATCTTTTTCCAATTTGAAGCTGAAATACAGTCATAGATCGAGCAGAGATATACTTTCAGCTGTTTCAGATCCTCACAATTTTTTCTTACAGTTCTACGAAGACATAGTTTCCCACATTGTAAGGAAGAATCCTTCTGTATGTGGAATCTCCATTACAGGTGTGAATCAGATAATTCCAGGGCTGACATTAGCTCATTGCATTAAAAGGGCAGACCCATCCATTTTCACAGTTTTGGGAGGGAGCATAGTAACCCGATGGATGGGATGTCCTGGTCTAGAAAAGATATTGGATATCTGCGATAGTATCGTTTTCAAAGAAGGAGAAGAGGCTGTAGCCGCCCTGGCAACAGAGCCCATTGAGAAGGTTCCAAGTATTGGTTACAAGAGGAATGGGAGAATCATCTTCAACAGTACAAGATCAGTCTCGAATCTGGACGGGTTGCCTCCGCCCTCGTTTGATGATTTGGATTTAGGGCTGTATCTTTCACCCTCACCTGTTCTTCCTGTATATGCTTCGAGAGCATGCTACTGGGGAAGATGCGCTTTCTGCGATCATGGATACGGATACGACAAGGAATACAGGGTGCGTTCCCCAGATAAAGTAGTTGAAGATCTTTGGTATTTGATGGATAAGTACAACACAAGATACTTCTCCTTTGCAGATGAAGCCATTCCTCCCAAGTACTTCGAAAGACTTAGTAACTGTATTATTGAATCTGGAATAAATGTGAGATGGTTTGCTCATGCGAGGGCCGAAAAGGGATTTACAGAACACTTGTGCAGGAAAATGTACAGATCAGGGTGCAGGATGCTGCTTTTTGGAATTGAATCAGGTTCTCAGAAAATTCTGGATTTGATGGACAAGGGATCACATGTCAACAAAACAAGAAGGATTTTAAGAGCCTGCAGAGACGCGGGCATATGGAATCATGTCTTTCTCTTTTTTGGATTCCCTGGCGAGAGAGAGGAGGATGCTGAAAAAACTCTTCAATTCGTAGGTGAGAACAAGAGTGTTATCAACTCTGTAGGTTGTACGACTTTTCTCTTAGGAAAATATTCAAGAGTCTGCCGAGAAAGAAGATTCAATGTTACAATCTGTGGAAATGAAGAGGAAGACATGGCAATCTGGTATGACTATACAGTGGGAGAGGGTCTCACGCGAGAAGATGCCTCAAGAATGCGTGAAAATCTACAGAAAAAACTGCATGATCTGTATCCAAATCAGTCTGTCCTGGAATTGATCTGCAGGGAGCACCTGCTCCAGTTGCTTGATTGCAGTGATTTCACTGGAAAATCTGGGGAAAAGCCAAGCATTGACAGGAATTTTGTACCTTATATTTCGAGAGGTATAGGATTCAAAAAAGTTCATCATGATTTCATTTCGTTCATAGAGGGGAAAAAAGATATTATCGATCCGCATGCAGCATATTTGGTTTACAATCTTCAATATGATAGTCTCATGGAGATATCAGAGACTGCTTTTGAAATACTCCAGTTGTGCACTGGTAAGAATTCTGCAGAAGAGATTTCTAGAAGGCTTTCAAGGAAGTACGATACAGATTTTGAAACTGTTTTGAGAGATGTTGTTGTTTTTCTAAGTGAAATGATTTCAAAGAACATAATAGTCTAGTTGATCTCGAATTTAGTTCATGAATCTGTTGCAGCCTTCATCAATCCTGTTACACGTGTAACA
>CAZFAR010000041.1:0-9170 GCA_964516825.1 uncultured Thermococci archaeon | reverse complement strand
ATGAAAGAATCTCGATGCAATCTGGAATAGAAACGTTCAGAAACGTTCAGAAACATTTTTCAACGGATTGAAACAAAAATGTCAAGTGAAAAAGAAATAAGTGTTTATCTGCAAAAGAAAATCAAGGGAAAAGCTTATATATGCCTTTTCATACTTCTGTGGTATGAAATGGCTGGTACTCCTCGTCCTAGTAGTCCTGGTTGTGCCCATAGCAGCCCAAGGTACAATAGTCATTGTGTCTGATTCAGACTGTGATGTAGCTATGGCTGAACTTCTGGCTTCCGTGATGGAAGCGCGAATCGTCGAAGTAGAATGGGGCCAGTTCGATGAGAACATGATCAAGGAAGTGACTGAATCAGATCCTGAAAATATTATTATAATTGGCGGAAACATGGCTGTAGTGGACAAGATTCAGGAAGTGCTGGAGCGTATGGGATTTTCCATCCTGCGGGTAGCAGGAAAGGATCGAGCAGAAACATCATTGGAGTTATACAGAGCATTCAGGGAATACTTTGAAGATGATTTTGCAGTAGTCGTCGTGGACATGAACAAGGCGAGCATACAAAAAGGGAAGAAGCTTGCCATAAAGTACAGCGTCCCCCTGTTTTTCTGTGATGTTTCAGAGCTGGACGACATGCTTTCAGAGATCAGCGAATTGGGAATAGAAGAGGTCAAAATCATAACTAGTAACAGACAGGATGACCTGCGGACCACGTGCGAGAAACGGTTGAAAGAAGCAGAAGAACGGCTCGAAAGAATTGAGGTTACAGGAGAGAATGAAGAATTAGTAAAGGAATGTGAAGCTTCACTCCAGAAGGCTCGAGAAGCCTTTGAGGATGGGAACTACCTCCTCTGTCTCCAGTATTTAGCCGATGCTGAGCAACTTCTGAATGAGCTGGAGGGATAATTGTGAGAAAAATCCTCTTCTCTATACTGGTAATGCTCTTCCTGGCAGCAGATGCTCCCACCATGGTGGAAGCCCGCTCAGGGCAGAATGGAGCAATTCTCCTGAGATGGAATGGTTTGGGAGATCTTTTTGCCGTATACAGGGGAGAAGAAAATCTTTTTGAAACTGCGCAGGAGATAGCTCGTGTCAATATAACTGCGTATACTGATTATCCTGAAATCAATGGGAAAACCTACTACTACTGGGTTACAGTTCTTTCTGAAGGTGATGAGAGTCCTCCCTCTCCCCCTGCACATGCAGTGTGTGATCGTGAGGCTCCCACCTGTTCTATTATATCACCCAGTGATGGAGCTCACCTCACCGGGACTCTCATTGTCCAAGGAACAGCAGCAGACGGAGAAACTGGTGTCAGCCAGGTGGAGGTGTCTGTCAACGGTACATGGTATTCAGTTGCTGGCACCTCTTCCTGGCAATTCTCTATGACTGCTCCCCCTGAAGGAGAGATATCAATTGCATGCAGAGCTCATGATGGGGCAGGAAACATTTCAGAACCTGTAGAGATTACTGTGACTATGGAGTCTGTTTCACCTGAAATCTTTGCCATTGATCCAGATGAAGCAGAAGCTAACACAGCAACTACTGCCCGCATCACAGGCAGATATTTTGTAGAGACTCCACAGGTTTTCATCGGAACCCAGTCTTGTACTGTTCAATTTGATTCAGATTCCTTACTGACTGTAGTGATACCTCCTCTTGCTCCTGGCCAATATGATGTCACTGTCATCAATCCAGATGGAAAGTCAGACATATTATCCTCTGCCTTCACTGTTCTTACACATAATACACCACCTGTCATCATAAGCTGCAACGCACTCCCTCAGTTCGTACCTAACAATGGGACTACCACAGCAGTACTGACTGCACGCGTTGTAGATGATGAAGACAACATTCAGACTGTTGTCATAGATCTTTCTGAAATTGGAGGCAATATGACCCAGATGAAAGATGATGGCATACATCCAGATAAGACTGCAGGAGACAGCATCTATACTACAGCCACTGTAGTGACCAAAGAGACGCCTGAAGGGGTTTACTCTCTTGCAGTAATAGCCACTGACACGGAGGGGGCCACAGATACTGATTCTCTCACTTTGAATGTTGTGGAAGATCCTCCTGATAATCCGCCTCAGTTACTCAACTATCAGGTTACACCCTCTTCAGGTATCAGTACCACCATTTTCAGGTACTCTGTTACTTACAAGGATCAGGACAACAATGCTCCCTCATACGTTACTATCACCATCACTGGTGTGGGCACCTTCAACATGGTGGAGACAGATCCTTCAGACTTCAACTGCATGGATGGTAAGAATTACTATTATGAATATTCAGGTCTGGGGACGGGGACTCATAGTTATACAATCTCGGCAAGCGATGGAACAAATCCTGTATCCATTGGTGCCACCGGGCCCACAGTATCTGGCACAAACACTGCACCTGACCTCCTTTCTCCACAGGTTACCCCGTCCTCAGGCACCCAGACTACCAACTTCAGGTATAGGGTCACGTACAGAGATGTTGATAACGATGATCCTGTCACAATTACAGTAACTATCACTGGTGTTGGTACCTTCAACATGGTAGAATTGGATCCTTCAGACACCTACTACAAGGATGGTAAGATCTACTACTACGATTACACTCCAGGCCTATCAGTAGGAACCCACAGCTATACTATAACAGCAAATGATGGTACAGATACCACCTCTCTGGGTGGAACTGGCCCTACTGTCACTGCAGATGCTAATACGCCTTGTGTGCTCTCTTCGAATTCTGTTACTCCTCCCTCAGGTACACAGACTACCAACTTCAGGTATAGGGTCACCTACACTGACCAGAATAACGATGATCCTGTCTTGATTACAGTAACTATCACTGGTGTTGGTACCTTCAACATGGTAGAATTGGATCCTTCAGACACCTACTACAAGGATGGTAAGATCTACTACTACGATTACACTCCAGGCCTATCAGTAGGAACCCACAGCTATACTATAACAGCAAATGATGGTACAGATACCACCTCTCTGGGTGGAACTGGCCCTACTGTCACTGCAGATGCTAATACGCCTTGTGTGCTCTCCAGTGCGTCAGTGACTCCTTCGTGTGGGAATACGTCTACCCTCTTCATCTACCAGGTCACCTACACTGACCAGGACAACGATGATCCTGTCTTAATTACAGTAACTATTACAGGAATAGGCACCTTCAACATGGCAGAGTTGGATCCCACAGATACCTACTGTAAGGATGGGAAAGCATACTACTACGTCTACGCAGGAGGGTTTGCTATTGGCACACAGAGCTATACCATGACAGCAAATGATGGTACAGATACGACCTCTCTGGGAGGAACGGGACCGCAAATACCAGTAGGCGATTGTATTCCTCCTACACCTCCCGTACCACCCTCCATCAACATCTACCCAATAGCAGGTCCAGCAGGGATTTGGGTTACTGTCACTGGTACTGGTTTTGCATCAGACGAGAACAATATTACTGTAACCTTTGCAGGCGCACCTGTTGCCTTGACACCCCTTGGATCTACTCTTGCTGGAACATCTCCTGGAACAGTCAGGGCAAATGCTTCCGGAGCCTTCACAGCAAAATTCAAGGTGCCTCCTTCCATTCGGGGGACCAAGACAGTGGATGCCTATGGAGACATGACCCCTGCTTCAAGCGTGCCCAACAGAATTTTCACTGTCATCTACGTGTCCCCTCCCCCCTATCCGACACCACCCAGTGTACAGCCTCCCTCAGACACAATATCTCCCAACTCTACCATTACATTTCCCAAGAGCGGTGACAAACTGAAGGGAACGTTCATCACTGTGAAAGGGGTTGCCTCCGACAACAATAAGGTAGTGAAAGTGGAAGTATCCTTCAATGATGGTGTTACCTGGCATGTTGCCTCAGGGACACTGAGCTGGTCATATAAGTGGAGGCTGCCTACAGATGGAGTCTACACTGTCCGCTCCAGGGCTACAGATGACGAAGGCAATGTGGAATTAGTGGGAGACAGAGTTACTATAGTAGTGGACAACACGCCTCCTGTGGTAACTATTTTAACGAAACTCAGCGAAATAGAGAAGACAAACGAATTCGTAATAGAAGGAACAGCTTCAGACAATGATCTGGTGAAAAGAGTTGAAATCACAACAGATGGCGGTACCACCTGGGAACTGGTGGAAGGAGCTGGCGTATGGTCATATCAATGGAATCCTGCAGACGGGATGTACGTAATACAGGCGAGAGCGTGGGATGATCTGGGCCATTCTGGTTATTCAGACACTATCACTGTAATCGTAGATACTACTCCGCCAGAGCTTTACATCTCTACTCCTGATCGAGGCCAAGTGTCTGGCGATACCTTCCTCATCACAGGTACAGCATACGATGTCAATGGAATAGACTACGTTGAGATAGCAATAGGTGAGGGATCCTACGTGAGGGCAGATGGTACTGAGTCATGGAGCTACTCATGGGTACTACCAGAGCAGCCAGGTGAATACCCCATCTATGTGAGAGCCTGGGACAAAGCAGGACTCTCAACATTCCAGGAAATTACTCTCATTGTTGTTGTACCTGAAGGAGGCTTTGCAGGACTGAGTAACCTTTACTTAGTAGTCATTGTGGGAGGAGTAATCTTGGTCGGAATGGCAGCTGCTCTCCTTCTCATCTACTTCAGAAGTTAGAAAGTCATCCATTTTCTTGGGTGTGATCACGAAACCTCGTTCCGACTGCATGGCTATTCCCTTGCAGTGCAATACTTCAGATTTCTCCTTCAATCACCTTGTATCCTTCTTCTTCCAGCTTTTTGGCAAATTCTCTTGTAGATCTGTGAGGACCTGAAAAGGAGAAAATGACAGGAGGGCTGAAGATGAGGGTGGCAATATAGGTATAATTGTATTTCTCGCCAATGACAAAAAAATCTCTGTAAAAATACTTCAAGTCCTCAGGGTTATCCACACGAACGATCATTTTGTCTGGCTCGAAAACCACGTTAGAAACTTTCAAAACCTGAACGCCGTGATCTTCTAAATAGGGAAATACAGTACTTTCCATGAAGGTGAGCTCTTTTCTGTAACCCCTGATAGGGTGGTTTCCAGAGGGAATAGCATATATAGTGCCAAGTTGTGAGGAGCTTTTCATTAGAATGTAGTACAGATTATTTTCATCAATGATATCTGTGTAGTTCTCAACCCTGAATGTGATGGCCATGAACACTTTAACCCTGAAAATCTTATAAGTCTTTCGGTCATGTTGGCTGTAATGAGAACTCACTGTTACACGTGTAACATTGGAAAATCTGCTTTGACTGCCAAAGAAGCAGATGATCAAAAAAGGCATTCACAGAGCATCTGATTTTGTTGTTTTTCTGATCCAATTTCTGGACTTCATCATTTAGGGAGATGAGGTCTTATGTTACAGGTGTAACAGAACTGGATGTTACACGTGTAACAAAGGGGAAGAGTATATAATCAACAGACATTGGATGTCTGACAGCAACTATTTAACAATCCAGAAAGAAATAGCACAATGTTCAAAGAGATTCCCCCATTCACTCCACAGGAGATAATTGATACAGCATTTAGAAAGGCATCTAAAAAGGGGAGAAATGATCTGGAAAAGGTCGTGTTGGCCTCAGATACGATTTCATCCATGCTGGAGAAAATTGTGAAGAGATATCCCTCTTTTCAGCAAATGGATCAATTCCAGAGAGAATTAATAGATATAATTGTAGGAGAAAATGAAATAAAACATCATCTGGGAGCTGTCCAATGGGGAATAACCATGATCAGGAAAATCAGGAGAGAATACTTGAGAAGAATGAGAAATGATAGGAAGAAAGCTTCAGAATTCAGAAAGCAATGCTACGCTCGCTACGTATCTGTTCTGAACCAGATTGAAAAGAATCTGGAATTTCTAAGAGAGGCAAGAAGAAAACTGATAAGTCTTCCATCAGTCAATTCAGATCTATATACTGTAGTTCTGGCAGGATTTCCCAATGTGGGGAAGACCTCCTTGTTAAAGTCCCTGACTGGATCAGAACCTGAGATACAGCCCTATCCCTTCACGACCCAGGGAATAAATCTGGGATATATTGAGCATCGTTACTCCAGAGTACAGGTCGTAGATACACCAGGATTACTTGATCGACCCTTCTCCAGGAGGAACTGGATAGAAAAACAGGCCATATCTGCCTTAACCCATCTGGCAGACCTGATCGTCTACATCTTTGATGTATCAGAAACGTGCGGGTATGCTGTTGCAGAACAGGAAAACCTACTACAGGACATAAAACATGGGTTTGATACTCCTGTCATTGTTGTCAATAGTAAGTGCGATCTCTCAAGAAGTGAATACCTGAATATCTCTACTGAAACAGGAGAAGGAGTAGAAACTCTCAAAGAAGCAATTAGAAAACATTCGAAAGCTGAATAGACATCTACGGGTTACATAATGAAATGGATGTTAGCACTTCTATTGAAATTGCTGCATTTCCTCTCCAGGTTTTCACTGCATATCTATTCTTATTTCTGAGCCTCCTCCTCCCGGAGCTGCCTCCTCAACACTTTCCCTATCATGGTCTTGGGAAGTGTTTCCTTGAATTCTACAACAGCAGGCACCTTGTAGGCTGCCAAGTTCTTTCTGCAGAACTGCGTGATCTCTTCTGCAGTTGCAGTCTCCCCTTCTTTCAACACGATGAATGCTTTGACAGCTTCTCCTCGCTTCTCGTGGGGAATCCCTATGACTGAGGCTTCTGCTACCTTTGGGTGCTCGTACAACACTTCCTCAATCTCTCTCGGATAAACATTGAACCCTGATGAGATGATCATGTCCTTTTTTCTGCCGACAATATAGAAGTATCCATCTTCATCCATGATTGCAAGGTCTCCCGTGTACATCCAGCCCTCTCTTAGCACTTTTCGTGTTTCTTCTGAATCTCCCCAGTACCCCTTCATCACCTGGGGCCCTTTCACGATAAGCTCTCCCACCTCATTTGTGGGCATCTCTCTTTCTCCAGTTTCAATATCCACGATCTTTGCCGCAGTATCTGGAATAGGCATCCCGATGCTGCCCACCTTTCTCTTGCCACTCAATGGATTAATGTGGGTGACAGGACTGGTTTCTGTCATGCCGAACCCTTCCAGGATCAAACCGCCAGTCAATCTCTCGAATTCTTCCAAGACTTCTACTGGCATTGGAGCAGCTCCAGTGAAACAGTATTTTATCGAGGATATGTCATACTCTTTGATATCGGGATGGTGAATCATTTTGACGTACATGGCTGGAACTCCAGGAAGCATGGTAACCCTGTGCTTCTCCACATTCTTCAGAACATCTTTGATATTCCTTGGATCAGGAATCAGAACCATGGTAGAAGCAGAATAGACTGCAAAACTCATGCAGCAGGTATGTCCAAAACTGTGGAATACAGGGAGCGCAGCCATGATCACCTCGTTTGCGTATTCAGCCTTGTAGAGCCAGCCAAGAGCTTGAGCACAGTTTGAAACCAGGTTTTTGTGTGTTAGCATGACACCCTTTGGAACACCAGTAGTTCCTCCTGTATACAGAAGTACAGCAATGTCGTCGCACAGTATTTCAACATCTACCTTGTTTGGCGGGTATTTCTGAATTAGTTCTTTGAAGAAATAGACTCCTTCTTCCCTTTCTACTCTTGTGAGATCCCTTCTTTTCACGAGAGGATAGAGGACGTTCTTTGGAAAGGGCAGATATTCTGTGAGATTACTCACAATTAGAGTTTTGACATTGGTCTTCTCACGGATAGCTTTTACTTTTGGATACAACATGTTCAAATCTAAAGTGATCACAGTTTCAGCCTCAGCATCGTTCAGCTGGTACTCAAGTTCTCTCTCAACATACATGGGATTGGACTCGACTGCGACTCCTCCTACTGTCAAGACTGCATAGTAGGCGATTACGGCCTGAGGGCAGTTTGGCATGAAAACGGAAACTCTATCACCCTTTTCTATTCCAAGGGCTCTGAGAGCATTTGCCAGCCTCAGAACATGGTCCTGAAATTCTCTGTAAGTAATTTTTCTGTCTACGAAAATCATGGAAATCTTTTCTGGGAATTTTGACGCAGCTTCATCCAGGTAGTGGTGCATGGGGACTTCAGAATACTCCGTCGTTTCTGGCACTTCCTCAGGGTAGTTCTTCAGCCATTTTTTTTCCATTCTGTGAAAAGCGTTCTCAAAGATTTAAGGGTTTCGTCCCCTTTAGTAGTCTACGAATTTTGCGTTGAGTTTTGGGAAATTCTGAGATGATGTGTTAGAAGTCAGATTCCAAGATATCCATTTTCCACGAGGGAGTCTGCCGCAGAGAGCACAAAGTTTTTATAAGAGGCACCTATGAAATTTTGGTGACAACATGGATGTCTTTGATGCTATGAGAAATAGGAGAAGTATTAGAAAGTATAAGAAAGACCCTGTAGAAGATGAAAAAATCAAGAAATGCTTAGAGGCTGCTCGATGGGCACCATCTGCCAGCAATAAGCAGCCCTGGCATTTTGTTGTCGTCAAGAATGAAGAAACCCGAAAAACCTTGGCAGATATGCATCCATATGGGAAATTCATGAAGGAGAGCCCTGTGGTCATTATCGTGCTTTGCGATCCTGAAAAACATCCGAAGTACTACCTGTATGATCCATGCATAGCCACCCAGAACCTGCTTCTAGCAGCTTACGCCCAGGGACTGGGAACTTGCTGGATGGGAATGGTGAATGTGAGTTTTGAAGAAGAAATGAAGAAGCTTTTGAAAGTTCCTGACCACATGAAGATACTGTGCTGCGTCTCAGTGGGTTATCCAGACGAAACCAAGGCATCGACACGAAAAGAACTTTCAGAAATTGTCTCCTATGAAACATATGGTGCAAGATAGTCCGCACACCATTTCCTTCTCATCAAGGGCTGTGGTCATGGCACTTCTGTACTGATCTTACCGGGATTACGGAATTCTGCTGAGCGCCTGTTCCAAATCTGCAATAATATCATCTGGATCTTCAATACCCACTGAAAACCGTACCAGCCCGTCGGAAATGCCAATGTCCTTCCTTTCCTGCACTGTCAATCCTCTGTGAGATGAATGGGCTGGATACAGGATCAGGCTATAGATGTCTCCTAAAGAGGTGGCAGGCAGTACCAGTTCCAGTGATTCAAAGAATTTGAAAACCTCTTTT
>CAZFAR010000040.1:3462-13924 GCA_964516825.1 uncultured Thermococci archaeon | reverse complement strand
ACATCCACCATTAGTACAAGCACTAGATACAGCCAGCCAAAAATGCCTGCAAAATAGGGCAAAAAGGTTGCTGCAATCCCCATGACTAGAAATCCTGCAGAAATTAATGTGGATCTTCTGATCCCCCAGAGTATGGGTAAGGTTCTCGATCCCAGGCTCTCATCCCCTTTTATATCCTCAATATCCTTGGCGATCTCCCTTGATAAATTCGCAAAGAAAGCACAAATGGCCAGCATGGTAACTAAAACAATGTTTCCAGCAGCAGCTCCCCCATATACTAATGTCAGACTGGTAAGGAAAGCTACTACAAAGTTTCCGACAAAAGGTTTTCTCTTCAGTTTCCATGAATACACAGTTATTAAGAGAATAGCAGGATATCCTATAGTTATGCATAAAGGATTGGTGAATGTAATGAGCGAATATGCCAGCCCAAACAAAATGCATGCAAAGATGAAGGCGTTCCTCCTGGTTACAGCTCCTCTTGGCAAAGCTCTCTGAGGTCTGTTGATCACATCAATATCATAGTCAAAGTAATCGTTTACGACCATACCTCCTGAGGAGGCGCATATAGTGCCCAGAACAGCCAGGAAGACATCTGAAGGAGGAATCTGTCTTCCCGCAGCAATCATGCCTGAAAGTAAGACAGCAAATCCTGCCATGATGGAATTGGAAGGCCGGATCAGTTCTAGATAGGCTTTCATGAAATGAAACAAGCTGCAGAATATAAAGGGTTTTCGCTCCCCTTTCATCAGTGCTTGTCTGTAATGCAGATGATCTGCTCGGTGTGCAGAGTCAGAATTGTGGATAAATAGGTACTGATCTTCATGAGTGCACTGCAGTACAATCCAGAAAGAATGAAAAAGGAAATGGCCACGTTTGTGGCCAATCTTTCACCTCCCCTAACCGGGATCAATCCCTCATCTCTTCCATTCGTCATTCCTTATACGCAGTACTAGTATATAAATCTTTCTATTTCAAACTTACTGATTGTTGTTAGAATTACAATGATGCCAAATGGGAGGTTATTCGAAAACCAAATTCCACACTAGAGAGAACCTTTCAATGATTGTTGTTCATCTGGTTCTGCTGATTCTGCAGAAATATGGTACCTCAATCCGTGGTCAAATTCAGAATTCTCTGGCTTCTTCTTTTCTCTGCAGCTTCGAAAGCAGTCCTTATCTTCTTGTTGGCTTTCTTGGCGCGTTTTCCTATGTACTCTGCAAGATTGTTTCCCCTGGACGCTTCTCTGATAGCTGCCATCTCCTTGAGGAAGATGTTCAGATTGTGTAAAGCGAGAATGATCTCCGAGTCGCTGTCAGCTCTTACCATATCCTTATGGGAGAACTGCTCACAGATGGAGCAGTCACATTCAGGCAGTCTGCTCACGCTCTTGATGCCCTTGACTCTGGACAATGTTACAGGATGGACAAACTCCTTGTACGCTGAAGCCACAACGTAAGCCCAGGAATCAAATGTATCAACACCGAGATAGGAGAGTGCAAAAAGGGCAGGGAATCCTGTAATACCGAAGCAATGCAGGGGTTTATCTGTCTTCTGACGAACATGATATATCATGTCTACCAAATGATGGATCTGGTTCTTTCTCGGCACTAGAGAGCCAATACCATATCCTGAGAACCCCTTTTCCAATCTGTTCATGTAGCCAGTAATCTCCTGGGGATTTGAGCCGTGGATAGCACCGTACAACTGCATGTCTGTCTTCTTCTCCACGAGCATTAGATTAGCAGATCTAATGGATCTTTCCAGTCTCATTTTCTTTTCCTCTTCCTTCATGTCTGGGAGGATGGGATAGTCGAAGGTGATGCCAATGTCGCAGCCCATCTGTTCCTCGTATCTGAGAACATCGAGAGGATCAAGTTCAATTCCCTTTTTCATGTACTGAAATCCACCACTATCGATGTACACAGGTTTCTCAGTCTGCAATACCTGGTGGATTCCCTCTTCCAGAATTCTATCTCTATAGGAATACTTCAAAATGTGATACAGACTTAGGATGACACCTTGCGACAAATCCCAGGGAGCTGGATACTCTTTTGCTATCCACTTATCCCAGATACCGTAGGAAGCTGCTACCACTGGTATTAAAGCAGGGGTCTCAATTGTACCGTGCTTCGTTTTGATGTCTACCATGGGGTCTCCTCCACAAAAGCTTTTACCTTTTCCAGATACGTGTCGTAGGGGTAGTACAATTCCTGGGTCGAGGGATTGTAAAACTCAAGAGATATGCTTTTTCCTTCCCATAAAGGAAAGATCTTGCGCAGTACAAAGAATTTCTTGTCTTCTATTTCCTCATACAGATCCAGCTGCCTCAGCAGGGTTATGGTGAACATGGGATGAGAATAGCAGTAGATCACCCCAAACGTTTTCCCTGTCTGATGGGAGTTCCACAGGAAGACTTTTTTGAAAAGACGGGAGTCCTTGCCGAAGTTGAACAATATCCTTTTCGTGTCCTCCAAAGTTCGAGCACGAACGAAAAGAAAGAAGGAAGAACAACTTGTCTGGGGAAAAGGGAAGATGTCATACACGGGCTGAATGGCCTTGTGCTGTACTAACCGCTCTTTTGCTGTCTTCCATTGTGTATAGGTGAAAAAATTCTTACTTATTTTCTCATCCTCCATGATCTCAGTGAGGACACAGGTTCCCATTTCAAGATGAGTGATAAGTATTTGCTCTGGAAGTGAGAGAACGATTCTGTCAAATTCACCGAGGGAAAGATCTGGAACATCCATTTGATCTAGCAGGTTGTCCAGAGGGGGGACGAAGGTAGCTTCCTGGGAACCTATGAGGAAAGTGGGCGGAATCATGTAGGTCTGGCACTCCTGAAGATACAATTCGTAGTGGAAGATTATTCCCTTCTTCTTCAAATATTCAAATATTTTCTTTATACCTCTTGTGTCACTATCAAAGATGCCTGCCATATAGCTTCTGAAGAATCGCTCCTCAATAGGGTATAAGTATGAGAAACATTCTACATTCTTCAAAAGGGAGAGCATGAACTCGTAGGACTGCTCGAACAGTACGATAGCTATTGCCTTCCGTATCCTGTTCTTGAATATTCTGCCATAATCTGTCTGGTAGTATGGTCCCACGAAGTAGCCTTTTTCCTGAAGAGCTGCTTTCAACGAGGATACATAGGGGGGATTCTGTAGTTCGAGCAGTCTTGCCAGCTCACTATTGGTGAGTTCTGGGTTTTTCCCCATATAATGAAGGAGTTTCATTTGAGTGGAGTTCAGATCCCTCGCATTTTCCATGTATAGAAATTTTCTGCATCCTATTATTTAAATATTATGATGGAAATGGTTATAGAACGGATGAGAAAACATGGGCAGGAGCTGAAATGCATGTCAGGATCAGAAAAGAAGTATGACGAAGGCTCAGAAAATCCAAAGAAAGAAGGAGAAGGGACAAAAGAAAAAGAAATGCGAATGAGGTTCAGCATCTTCCCATAGCTATTCAATCTTGAAGCGCAGGAAAGCGGCAATTCCACCTAGGGTTTCCAGTTTCTTTCCTCCTTCATGCTGAGAGGAAACTATGTGGATTTCTCCCCTCTTTTGGCGAGCTTTTTCAAGGAGGCTTTCTGCTTCTCTAGATTTGCGGAGGAGTGTGTCCACGACGAGAACTTTCTCACATGCTGAGTAGTCTACAGCTTTTTCCACCTCTTTCAATCCGTAGACTGCTTCTCCTTTCAGAATTTCGCAGAAGAGCTGCTCCACTAACTGGATGTCTTTAGCAGTTTTTGAATCCTGGTACACCTTTTCTATGTATCCTCTTTTTACTACCTCGTACAGGCCAGTCCTCCCGGTGGTACTCACTGATTCGATCATGACATCCTTCCCATGTACTTCTTTGAAGTATTTCTTGAATTCTTCCTTGGTGAATCCTGGCCCTGCTACAATAACGGACAGTTCATATTCTGTGATCTTCTTGGAGATCTCCTCGTAGAAGTGGTGCTTGGCTGCTTTTCTCTGGGAAGGTTCCCTTTTTCCTGGAATTCTTGAGTAGATAGTGGCCACTTCTTCCAGACCGAACTGCCTGAGAATGCCAAAGTCTGCTCCCTCATCATCAAGCACTACTATCAGAATTTTTGGTTTCGTGCTCTCACTGACTGCTTCTCTCAGTCTGTTCAGATGATACTGTCTCCATTTCTTGGTTATGGTAAGAACTGTTCCTTCTTCCACATTTATTGTATGGTAGCTTCCCGCATCCTCCCCCTCTATAATGGATCCTGTAACCCTCAGCCAGTTGGAGTATTGATGAAAATCTATCTTTTCTGCACGAATGGTGAGGGTAACCAGTTTCTTTTCAGCCCTTTGAGGTCTCAGCACATCCGATTTCTGTTCTGCTCTCCTGAAAGTTTTCCCCTTTATGCAATCTCCCTCTTCCAGAATGTGGTCCAGATGCCACAGATCTTCCAATGACTCTGCCTTCACCCTGATGTCTCCTCGCTCTGGATGATAGGAGAGAATCTGCATAATAACCTTTTAATATGCTCAGTTATAAACCTTCATATGTACCAAAAAGGCAGACGAGCAGAACGCTCTCTGGTGGAAAAACTCTGGGATCTGAACTATGCTGCCATTCGAGTTCCTGGATCAGGCAGGTCCTACAAAAGACCCCACCCGGATATTATAGCTGGCAATGGGGCAAAGTATTATGCCTTTCAGATTAAGAGCACAAAGCAGAAGACAAAATACTTCAAGAAAGAGGAAATCTCAGATTTAAAAGAGTTCTGCAGCATCTTCGGGGCAGAACCCATAGCTGCAGTGAAGTTTCTCGGAACACTCAAGGTGTACCTAATGGAGGATTTGACTGAAACGGAAAAGGGGTACAAGGCTGATTTAGCCTGTGGAAGAATACTGGAGGAACTTCTCAATGAGAATAAGACTAATAAAAGCAGATGACATCCATCAAGTCATCTCAATTGAACACGAGAGTTTCCAGCATCCCTACCCTGCTGACGTCGTCACCTTCCTGTACGAGAAGTACGGAGATACATTCTTGGTGGCAGAACAGGGGGGTACTGTTCTTGGATACATTGCAGGAATAACGAGCTGGAAGGAGGGGCACATTGTCTCATTAGCCGTGCTTCCATCCTGGAGGAACAAGGGTATTGCCACCGAACTGGTAGAAGAACTGTGCAATGTGTTCAGGAACCACAGCAAGAGAAGGGTGAAATTAGAAGTAAGGGTCAATAACAGGGCAGCCATCAATTTGTATGGAAAACTGGGTTTTGAGAAGCAGAGGATTGTAAAGAACTATTATGAGAATGGTGAAGATGCTGTCATGATGAAAAAAAGACTCTAATTTATCAGTCTTTTTCTACCTCATCTGCCATTTCTCTGAACATTTCTGCAAGCTTTCTTTTATCTTCAGGAGGATAGTGACGAAAGGTCTCAATATGGGGCTGCGTAGCCCTCCTTATCAGCTCCAGATGCTTGTCAGGTGTTTCCACTGCTTTCAACACCTGTCTGGTCTTCTCCAGGAGTATGTGCTCGGCATAGGACAGTCGGGTAGAGACAAACCACAATTTTGCCATCCCCACTTCCTTGTAATCCAAGAGTCCGGTAGCCCTCATCACTTCAAGGTACTTCACAGTGGTCGTTCTTGACATGTCAAGTTTGTTTGCAATATCTGTAACTGTAGCCCCCATCGGCTGTTTCTTAAGAAAGTCCAGTATCAAGTTCTCTGTATCAGTTTCCATTAACAACTCTTCTCATCCACCCTATATAAACGTTACGGATACAGACCATGCTTATCCATGTTCACCGAAAAGCTTATATACTATTGATTAATAATAATGCATAGGTAGATTGATATGAGAAGGAACATACCACTGATGATGTATATAGAGCTGTTATTAATACTGATTATCGAAGGATTGGCAGGAAGATCAGGGGAGTTTGCTCGCCGATAACCTCCTTTCCAGAGACTCCCCTCTGCCTTCCTTCTCCAATTTACAGGGGTTCTTTGTGTGCTCTTTCAGATATAATGCAACTGAATCCGCGGGGATCTTCCAGAATGAGTGTCACTGTCTCTGTGCCTCTCAAGACTCTTTTCAACTTTTTCAAAATCCTTTTTCCTTCTTTTTTCTGTTCAGAACTACCCCAGTGGATAGCAGTTTTGAGGACCTGTTCAATTCTGTATAAAATACCTTCTACATTGGTGACGATTCCTTCAGAAACTGGACCCGGATCTATTCTCACACCCAATTCAGGAACCTGTACAACGCAGGTGGAGGATTTTACTACCCTGGATATTAATTCAGATTCAGAGATCTCCAGGATGTAGCGGGTGGGTTCTTTCTCTTCATAAGGGTACACATCAACGAATTTGTAACCACAGACACACAGGAGCGTTGACTGCAGTACCATGCCAAAGTAGGGAATGTCATAAGTCTGGGTGAAAAGTTCAAGCTGATGACCACAACACGGGCAATCCATTCCAATCTACTCTTTCTTCCGGTAAATACGAATATTGGTGGGTGTTACAAGTATCTTGCTCTCCCCGATACCAATGATATCCCCGCCAATACCTCTGCAGATGCCTTTCAACTGATCGATTGCGCGCTTCAACTCCTGGGGGTCCCTGTTCAACAGGGGGGTAATGTCGCCCAGTACTATGTTCCCTTCATTGAGTTCCTGGTTTATCTTCTGCACATCAGCCAGGCTCCTCAGCTTCAGAGGCTTCACGTAAGTAATACCATATTCCAGAAATTCTTCAGACAATATGTCTTCCTCATATTTCACTGCATCCACATCTTTGAACCCTCTGGTCGTGGAAAGCCCACTCTCTCGTTCATCGTAGTAGTCCTCTTCATGCCTTCTCTCTTTTGAGATCTTGTCTCCGAGCACTTCACTGAGCTTTCTCATTCCAACACCAACATTTACCTATATCATTCCTCCCTTATAAATGTTTGCATTGTTGATTAATGTTATTGATTAATTACATAAATTTCAGGTGTAATAAAGTGTTAATGCTGATCAATCTAGTGCTCGTTGTTACACGTGTAACAAACAGCTACATCTGGAATCCTTTTGGAAGCTTGAACCTTCTCCCTCTCTTTCCAAACTGCTTGAACATCTTCTTCATCAGAGTGTACTGGTCCAGCAGCTCTTTGACATCATGATGGGTGGCCCCTGAACCTCTGGCTATCCTCTTGATGTTGGAAAAATGGATGCTCTTTGGGTTTTCCAGCTCTTTTTCTGTCATCGAATCCATGATGATCCTGAATTTCTTGAGTCTTTCTTCAGACATTTCAATCATCTCTGCTGGAATGTTCAGTCCAAATCCAGGAATCATCTTCATGATCTGCTGCAGTGGCCCCATGGAGGAGACCATCTCCAGCTGCTGATACATGTCCCTCAGATTGAATTTTCCTGTTATGAATTTCATGGCATCCTTTTCTGTCAGTTCATGGTGTTCTGTAGCTTCTTTCACTCTTGAGAGTAATGATTCTATATCACCCAGCCCAAGCAATCGAGCAACATACCTTTTGGGGTCAAACTCCTCTAAGGCATCAATCTTCTCTCCCTCTCCAATGAACTTTATGGGGGCTCCTGTCGCATGGACAGCAGATAGGGCGCCACCACCTTTTGCAGAACCATCTAACTTGGTCATTATGATGGAACCAATGTTAGTAGCCTGCATGAAAGCTTCTGCCTGCTGGTAAGCCTGCTGACCTATAGTACCATCAATGACCAGTATGACTTCATCAGGATTGACAGCTTTTGCTATTTTCTTCATCTCCTCAATTAGTCCTTTCTCTTCCTTGTGCCTTCCAGCAGTATCCACAATGACCAGATCTACTTTCTTTTCTTTGAAATGATTGACTCCCTCTTTTGCCAGTTTGATTGCATCCTTCTCTTCAGGATTGCCGAAGATGTCCATATTGGAATACTGTTTCAGCTGCTCGAAAGCTCCAGGTCTGAAAGTATCTGCGCAGACAATACCTACTTTGAATCCTCTCTTCTGGAAATGGCGCGCAAGTTTCCCGCATGTAGCAGTCTTTCCAGAGCCCTGGATGCCCACCATTAACAACTTGGTAGGATGACCAGCTATTTTGATTTTCTCCTTTTTCTCTCCTAGAACGTTCGTGATCTCATCGTAGACAATCTTGGTTACATGTTCTCCTCTGCTGATTCCAGGGGGCAGTTTCTCCTTTAGAGCTCTCTCTTCAATCCGTTTGGTTAATTCAAAAACGAGTCGTACATTGACATCTGCCTGGAGCAAAGCTTTCTGGATGTCTTTACAGATTTCTTTCACCAGAGCTTCATCTACTACTCCTCTCGTCAATTTTCTCAGGGCTGCATTGATGGCCTTACCCAGTTCGAGCGGCATGGATATTCTTTTTGTGAATGCTTAAAAAGGCTGTGGTGGGGCTTGAATCTGAGTTGTTACACGTGTAACATTGTTCTTGGTTCAATTCAGACATGGATGAGGCAAGATTTCCGATTAAGTGAGATTCATGAAGAGAAGAGTATGATTTCACCAGCAAAAGAGAAAATGCACCCATGAAGAGTTCATGCAATGTTACAGAGGAAATATCAAAAGCACATTGTTGAATCCTTCGGGTGGGAACAGATCAATTTGCGATTCTCACGAAAAATGTGTAATAATTACACAGACGCGGAAGTATTGTGCTTTGGGAAAAGTTTTTAAACTCGTAATGAATGACTAGAAAAGAAGTGACAGAATGAAAAGCGTAATAGTCCTTGGATTTGCAGTAATGCTGCTAATGGCCCATGTTGATCTCGGAGCCAGTGAAGACGCTGGCAAGCTCAAGGTCCTTGTGGATGAGACGAGAGTACACAGTGTACCAGAAGAAGTCAAGGAGGCTTATATAGCAGAAATAGAGGACATACTGGAAGAGCTTGCAGAAATTCTAAGACAAATGGGAATATACGTTACTATCGAAATTGAAATTGTATGCGATGAAAAGTACTCCTTCAAAAACATTATGGAGCCATGGGGATTCGGGCTTGCGGCGAATAAAATCAAAGACATTGCTTCAGTTACTATCAGAGATTCTGGAAAACTCTCCTATCCTGTCTTGAAAACATATGATGTACTGGTGATTGCATCATTCGAGAAAAAGTACAGCCCGGATGAAGTAGATGCAATCAGAAAATTCGTGGAAAATGGTGGGGGCCTGCTCCTTCTGGCAGACATTGAATCGCAGAACAACACTGTATCACAGGCGTTTGACGTCCTCTTCTATCCAGAGAGAGCTACCATAGCAGATGACAATGCTGAAGGATTTGCCGATGACAATCATATGTTTTTTGTTGACAATATTGAAAACCATCCAATCACCAAAGATGTCAAACAGATTGCTCTCAATGGTGGAATACCCATCGTCAGCTATGGATCGGGAACAGTGTTGATCAAAACGAGTAAGAGTTCTTGGATAGATCACGAAGGAACCGGGATTGGAACAAGAGACAAAGAAGAAAAAGAAGGTCCTTTTGACATCCTCCTGGCCGCAGAAAACATTGGCAGAGGCAGAGCAGTCTTCTTCGGAGGAGCTGTATCATTGTGGAACGAGGTGGTTCTCCAATCTGAACAAGAGAACCTGCAATTGTTCTCCAATGCAGTGAAATGGTTGGGCGAACCAGGAGGGCCATACAAGCAGTACAAGATTCTAAATGAACAGGCACAACAGCTTGTTTCTGAAGCTACATCTCTGTACAGCAACCACCAGTTCTCTGAGGCAAGAAAGAAGTTTGAGGAAGCTGTTAGCATTTTCGAGGAATCCGATGAAACCTATCCAAATCCTGATGCAAACAGAGGAATTGAAGAGGCCAAAACTTACATAGAAAAGTGCGAAATAGGTATTAATGCTGACAATATCTTCAGACAAGCTGATACTCTGTTCAATAAACGGGAATACGAGAAAGCTATTGAGGAGTACGAGAAGGCGAAACCATTGTACGAGGAGATCGAATACACGGAGAAAGTTCAGGAGTGCATCAGAAAGATTGATGAAGCCAATAACTGGATTGCCTTACGTGAGGAAGCTGCTTCTCTCTTGAGTCAGGCAGAGGAAGCATTGGCCAGAGCACCAAGTACCTTTGATCCTGCTGGCTATGAGTCTGCCAAATCCCTGTTTGAACAGTCTAGGAGTAAATGGGAGGAATACAACGATCCTGCCCAGGTGGCAGTGTGCGAAGAAAAAATTGCTCTATGCAACGATGGGATCTCACACATTAAGAGAACGAAGATAATGGTCATAGCTACGGTGGCAGTTGTGGCGGCTGGGCTTGTGATTGCAGCGGTTATCCTCATTCGTAGGAAAAAGACAATAAAGGAAAGTTCTCAGAAAAAGGAGGATTCAGTGTAACAGTACTGAGCCATTTGTGCCTGCCAGGTCCTGAAACAAACCTTTAGAAGCAAGCCTTATAAAATCTGAGAAAATCGTCTCATCATGCTGCAATCTCAGGAA
>CAZFAR010000040.1:0-3362 GCA_964516825.1 uncultured Thermococci archaeon | reverse complement strand
AAGCAAGCCTTATAAAATCTGAGAAAATCGTCTCATCATGCTGCAATCTCAGGAAGCTCCCCCAACAAATATTTGAGGTGTGGCGCAAGCCTGATGGAGCTCTTAACCCTGTGGCTCTCGTGGCAACAGTGGACCTGGATGGGAGTCCCCATACTGCACCCTTTGGTAGTGTGCGTGCAACAACGCCCCGATTGCTGCGATTGGTCACCTTTCATGGACATGATACCTATGCGAACCTCTGCCGCGATAGGCGTATAATGGTAAGTTTATTAGCCCCTCCTACAATTGCAGTGAGTGTTCGAGGAAAGAGTAATAAGAGAGCGCATGAATGCAGATTCCAATTATGCACTTGTGGAAATTGATATTGAAGAAGTGAAAAACGATATGGTTCGCAGTGTCATCCTCGAAACTGCAATCACAGTTTCTGCTAAGAATGAGTACAAACCCTGGTTCCGGGCCATTCTCAGTGAGATGGAAAAGTAATAAGTGGAGCTCATGCATTTTCATGGTGTCATGCTACCTGTTACACGTGTAGAATCAATGAATAATTCAGGAAAAAGTTTTATTCTGGAAAAGAAAGTTCTGGATACCCATAGATTTCATTCACTCTCCCTTACAGTTTCTACCAATCATTGATTATCAACATTGCTAACCAAAGGAAACCTTTATATGGTTGTGCCTTTAGAAAAATCCGGTGATTTCATGCAGAAGATTCCTCCAAATATTCAACATGAGATTCAACAATATCAGCAAATGGAGCAACAGTATCAGATGGTGACCACTCAGAAGCAAAAATTATCTATTGAGTTGAATGAAGCCACGCTAGCTCTGGAAGAATTGGAAAAAGAAACAGACATTGTCTACAAGAGCATTGGAAGCATACTGGTGAAGACCAATAAGGAAGATATGAAGAAAGAACTTGGAGAAAAAAAAGAGAATTTGGACGTGAGGATCAAAACCCTGGAAAGGCAGGAGCAGAGGTTACTTGAGAAATTGAAGAATATGCGGGCAAAGATTGAACAGATGCTCAGTTCTGCAGGAGTCCAGGCTGGATGAAACAAGCTATCTTGGATTTATTGGAGCGTGAGGACAACTTTCTGATTCTGGTCCACTCCAATGCAGATCCTGATGCAGTAGGTTGTGCTGTTGCTTTGAAGGAATTCTTGAGGCTGCAGCAAAAGAAAGCGAAAATCTGCTGCGAAAGCGCAAATCGAATGTCAAAGCAGCTTCTGGAGAATCTGCAGGAATCTATCGAGTGTGAAGATAAAGGTTCAGGGAACATCATCATATTGGACACTGCATCTTCCTCCCAATTAGGAGAATGTACGAAATATCTGGAAAAAGCAGCCCATGTGATCGTAATCGACCATCATAGGGATTCTTCCTTCAAAGATTATCTGTACTTGCAGGAGGAAAGAACCTCTACTGCTGAAATTTTGTTTGATCTTTTACCTCTAAGGAATAGAAAGATGAATCTGGCCCTATTAGCAGGAATACTAACAGATACAGGTAACTTCAAGTATGCGAGACGAGAAACTCTGGAAACAGTAGGAAAAATTATGGAAAATGGCATAAAACTGTATGAGGCTTTTGACCTGTTCAGAGAAGAGAAGGACTTGCCAAAGCGTATTGCCATCGTGAGAGGATGCCAGAGATCACGATTGCACAAGATAGGAGAGTACCTGGTGATGACTACGAAGGTTAATTCTCACGAATCCAGTACAGCCGCCCTTCTGACACAGATTGCAGATGTAGCCTTCGTGGCCAATGTGAAAGGGGGGAGAATAATCGCAAAGGCTGCCCAGGACATGGATATTGATTTGTCAGAAATCATGAAGAGAATAGGCTACCTTTATAATGGAGAGGGAGGCGGGCACAAGAAAGCTGCAGGTGCCACGGGAGAGGCCATAAGTGACGCATTGGATCACTGCGTGGAATTGATGAGGGAAATCTTGGGGAAGAAGTGTTAGCCAGACTATTGTACTGCTACAGCATCTTCACATGCATTGAAGGAAGAAACAGCATACTCAAAATCCTTTTTTGAAATATCAAAGAACTGCAATAAACTGTCGATTCTCTTTCCAAATACATTTCTGTCATGATACAGGAGGACTTCAGACCACTCTCTCATTGACCAGGAATCCTTCTTTCTCACACAGAACAACTCAGATATAGAACTCCCGTGTCTTTCAATTCTCAGAATCTTGACTGGATTCTCAGGCAGATTTTCAATAAAAACAGTGTTATAAATATCAACCCCCCTGTACTCCAAACGCGAATTATATTTGGGATATTTCACTTCGACAGTACCAGGCTCAAGAACAGTATCAAGCTGCGTGAGACCAAACAGAGAAAGCTTCTCTACCAGTTCTTCCCGATGAGGATGAAGAGCAATGATTTTGACCATCGACTCTTCCTCTATTCCGGTTGTCTTGTGAAATGCACTTAGCGAAGAAAAATAGAATTGCTGTTGAAGAGCGAACATACCCTTAATGTTCGTATAAATATCTCTTACATCATCATATAGGACTTCTTTTGTTACAGAAATCCTCAGTCCTGGCACGTTGATCTCTTCTTCCATATGCTACACTTCTGCAGCAACAGTTATAGTCTTCAGTACATACACCCTGATATATAGATATCGGTACAGGAACATCTGCTTTTTTTTCTTGAAGAATCTGGGGAGGATTGGCTGCGATCTTGACAAGCATGAAAACTGACACAAAGTGTAACTGACTTTGGTAAACCCTGTGGTGCGTGGCAATTCCTTAGAGACTCTCATGAAGAGATCTTTTGGACCCTTCTGATCGTCAATCCACCACAAGCTGTTACACGTGTATCATGACCTGCATCTAGATCAAGCTTTTTAAACTGTGCACGAATGAAAGCACAGTGATGCTATGATTGACGTGGATTTCGAAGAAGTTGCACGCAAGATTGTAAACACCTGTCTGCGGATCAAGAAAGATGAGACAATCTACATCAGGGGCCGATCAGACAATCTCCATTTCTGTGAGGTCCTTGCTCTCCAGTGCCGAAAAATAGGAGCGTATCCTCTCATTGAGGCAATATCTGATGACTACAGGTACAGGGACTTAACGGAAACACCCATTGAAGTCATAAAACATGCTCCCCGCCATTTTCTTTCTGCCATTAAGGAGACAGATGTCTTTTTCTCCGTTGGCGTGGAACCCAAGGATCCTGAGAGGTTCAAGGATATTCCGGAAGAGCGGGAAGCAGCAAGGAGGCTCTTCTCCAAAGAAGTCATAGATTTATTCACTGAATTTCCTGAAAAGAGGAGAGCGGGCATTGGATTTCCAACGCAGGAGCAGGCAGTTCTGTACAATATTGATTTTGAATAT
>CAZFAR010000039.1:0-14003 GCA_964516825.1 uncultured Thermococci archaeon | reverse complement strand
TGTGGAACCCACTGCCATCAGTGTGAGCCCTGAAGGAGAGATACGATACTAGTACAACTAATACAATTATTCTGTCAGTCTGCAGTAGACTTTTTTGCCTTTATCGTTGAGAGGAACATTTCAATTTCCGCATATTGGACATCGATCCTTACTTCTTACATCTTCTTCGTGGAAAACAGATTCGCAGTAGGGGCACATCATTCCCACGCCTCTCAAGGGCTTCCCATCCAATGCACACCATGCGCTGGATTTTACTCTCTTGAAGGTGGGTCTTCCTCCAGTAGATGTACCGCACACGGGACAGAAATTGGCCATGCACTGGATATGGAACAATGTTCCACATTGAGGACATTCTGTCATCCCAGTCATGATCTTTCTGGAACACACAGAACAGATCACGCTCTCCTGCTGCGGTATCTTCCTGGGAACAGCCATCCGTTTCAGAGATACCTCTTTCAAGTTCAGTACCTGCATGGATAGTACACAGAAGGCCAGGACAAACACTATCAGAATGATCATCTCATTGTAGAAGGCAGATGTCAACCGTTTCGCCCAGAGCTTGTTCAGGATACTGACACTCCATCTCACAACCATGAAATTGCTGATGAACCTGCTCCAGGTCTGCATCTGCTCTATTGGATTCAGAACGCCAGAAAACAGAATCTGAGGCATCAGTACAACGGGGACCAGAGTGATTGCCCGATCCGGATTATCCACAGCAGCAGATATGAGCAGCCCTAACGTGATTCCGGAAAGAGAAATCAGCATGAGGACGAAGAACATGATCACCAAATCTCCTTCAATGCCCCTGGGAGAAAGCAGATGAGTCATCCCCAGCAAAACACTCATTTGAACAAAGCTCAGCATGGTGAGGATGACAATTTTTGAGAGTACGTAAGATTCGATTCGCAGATTTACCATTCTCTCTCGCAGATAGATAGGTCTCTCCTTGCAGATCTCCCTGGCTGCATTGGTAGTACCGCACCAGATAGCTGCCAGTGCAAGTGCAAATCGGATCTGAAACTGCTGATCTGCAATTCGTTCTGCCAGAGTTTTAGAGGTATCTCCACTGATGTCACCAAAAGCCAGGCTGATCAAGATGGCAAGAATGGGAGCCTGTCCCAATAAGAGGGCAGTATTGACTGTGTCTCCAATTAAGACATCAAAGTATCTTCGGGCCAGGACTGTGGTCTGCCTGATAGATGAATCCTGCATTTAATCACCCCAGAGGACGGGATAAGCGGGCAACGACGTGCTTTTGAAACAGGACTGATCTGCGGAATTTTGCTTCCCATTCTTCGGGTGCACCCTTTTTCAGCTCCAAGAAGATCTCCAGAAATCTTTTGACACCAAAATAGTTTAGAACCTCATCAGGTGGAGCAAAGCATGCGAGACGTCCTCCCCTGGTCAGCACACACAGAAAGTCCAGCAGCTCAAATTTCTCCAATGGATGGCTCACCATGAAGATGCTCTTTCCTTCATCTGCCATCTCTCTGCATAAATCCATGATCTTGATGATGGTTCCGTAGTCCAGGCCTGAAGTGGGTTCATCCATGAAAAGCAGCCTGGGATCTGAGATGAGCTCCACACCAATGTTCACCCGTTTTCTCTCACCACCTGAGAGTACCTTGATCTTGGCACTGGCTCTCTTCTCTATTTCAAGCTTTCCAAGAATTGAATAGATCCTGTTGTAGATTTCTTCTTTTTTCATTTCAGGAATTCGGAGCAGTGCAGAGTAGTACAGTGCTTTTTCTACTGTTATCTGTGTGTGCACAATGTCATCTTGAGGTACATATCCAATGATGGTACGGAATTCATCAAAATTGGAGTAGAAGTCCATACCATTTACCAGGACCTGGCCAGATGTGGCAGGGGAAAGCCCATTCAACGATTTCATCATAGTAGACTTACCTGCACCTGAGGGACCTACGACCGCAATAAATTCACATGGTTTAATAGTAGTAGAAATGTTGTGAAGAATCCGTTTTCCATCGATATCTCTGGATATGTTGTAAGCTTCCAATGTTATTTCTCTTGTCATGCTATCACATAGTCATGTGTAGATATTAGGTTATATAGTTTTCGATGAATCAACGAGTTGTCAAATCTTCAGATCATGAGTTGGTTGAAGATTTGTTACAGGATCAGCAGCAGAGGAGAAGAGAAACAGACGAGAAAGATTGGAATTCATTGGAAAATCTATTCACAACGAGAAGGAAACGAAATGTTTTTATGAAGAGGGATACCAAGAAATTGTATGAGAAAACGATCGTTATATGGAATTGCGGTCACAATCTTGGCTGTTTCAATAGGTATTAGCGGTATATCTTATAGAAAATTTCAGTATTACGAAGATGAGGCAGCATTTGCTGCTGGTGTCCTGGATTATGGAAAAAGGCTGCATCTTGCAGATGATGAACATCCACTGCATTTTGAAGGTGGTGCGCATCCATTCTACGAGAGAAGTTCTCCGTACTCAGAAGATTTCTACGCACACAGATTCTATCAAAGAATTTGCTTGGTCTCAGCATTGGTAGGATTCACTCTATCTCTTATTTTGATCTATTATGCATCGACAAGGTCTACTCAGAAAAGCTAACATGAATAAGGAGGGATGAGAATTCTCACGGAACTGTTACACGTGTAACAAAATGAGGTAGTAGAAGTCTGATGATTCAATATTAAAACGTTTGAGACTGTCTGAATTCTTTTCTTCTGATCTTCTTACAAATACTTATTATCTTGAAAGAGTGTCTGTCATGAATCTCCATAGGCAAAGCTTCACACGCACTGTATTCTGCTAGCCTCAGATACTAACTTCATCTCTGTCCTATCGTGCTACACGTGTAACAATCAGGGTTCAAGAAAAAGCTAAAAGGGTCCTCTTCCAAAAAGCGAACAGGAACAAGAAAGCTCCATATGAGGTTATCGAGAATTGAGCAGGTTGATTTCATGAAGAGAGAGTACCCTGAAAAGCCTGTAGCAGGTGTTGGCATAATCATATATGATAAGGGAAAGGTTCTGATTATCAAGAGAGCTTTCGAGCCATCGAAAGATAGATGGAGCATTCCTGGGGGTGCAATAGAATTGGGGGAAAGAGTGAGAGATGCTGCAAGAAGAGAAGTTTACGAGGAATTGGGATTAGAAGTGGAAATAAAAGACGTTATAGAGGTCTTGGATAATATTGTATACGAGGAAAAGAGAATCAAGTACCACTTCGTGCTGATAGACTTCTGGGCAGAAATACAGGATGGCAGTCTGAAGCTGAGTCATGAGTGCCTTGATGCTGCCTGGGTTTCAAAGGATGAATTGGATTCGTACGATTTGACAAAGGGAGCAAGGAGGGCTATAGAAAAAGTTTTCGAGCTTCTGGATAGCGGTCATGATCATCCATTCCAGAAAACTGGACGAGAAGTCAGATGACATCCAGGTAAATGGAAACCTTTAAGTAATTCACAGAAACGTACATCCAATGCTTGTATTCATTCACGTCATTGTCATTGTCGCATCAGCCATAATCTTTGGAAACCTTCTAGAACGTATGGGTCAGCCCAACGTCATTGGTGAACTTCTAGGTGGAATAATCGTCGGTCCTGTAGCACTACTCCTCTTTTCTCTACCTTTTGAAGGTCATCATCTCCTGGAATACTGGGATCCCAATGCAATTCAGAAGGAGCTTGGCATCCTCATCGATATTGGCATGGTCATGGTCATGCTGATTGCAGGATTGGAAACAGAATTGAAAGAATTAATAGCCTCATCCAGATACAGCTTTTCCACTGCCATAGGTGGGGTAATACTCCCCTTTTTCCTAGGGTACTATACCGGAAGGATCTTCCATTACGAAATGATAACCTCATTGTTTCTGGGAGCTTCTCTCTCCATTACTGCTGTTGCTGTATCTGCCAAGTCCCTTTACGATCTGGATCTATTGAGAACCCGCATTGGAACGACCATCATGGGGGCTGCAGTTATCGATGACATTATCGGCATTTTAATTCTATCTTTTCTCCTCAATGTCATAGAACATGCGGAACTACCCTCTTTGGCCAATTTGATCTTCATCTTCTCCAAGTCTCTTTTATTCCTCTTGATCAGCGTGGTAGCAGGCCTCCGCATTTTACCGGGAATTCTTGACAGACTTCACCTCTCCAAGGAATTCAGGCTGGGCTCCATTCTCCTGATTGTACTCACCTACGCTGTGGCAGCCAGGATATCTGGACTGCATGAAATCATTGGTGCATTTGTGGCCGGGCTAATCTTGAGAAATACATTGACCAGTACAGAAGTTGAAGAGCTGGTCACGTGGGGATTCGGGTTTTTTGGTCCACTTTTCTTCGGATGGATTGGCTTTGTAGTGAGATTGCATCCTTTGATAAATCTTTTCTGTTACGTGGTGATCATCATGGCATGCATTGGCAAGGTTGTAGGCTGTGGTCTTGGAGGATACTTCAGCGGATTATCCAAGAAAGAGGCAGTATCTGTCGGTGTTGGAATGAATGGAAGAGGGGCAGTAGAACTGGTTGTAGCAGGTGTTGGGCTTGAATATGGAGTGATAACACAGGATTTATTCTCCATCATCGTTGTAATGGCCTTTTTCACTACGATACTGACACCTATTTGCCTGAAAATAACAACTCAGACAAGAGAAAAGTAGCTTTTTCAGCATTCTGTTCGTCTGGTTTCATTCTTCAATTCGGGAAATTCAGGAGTTCACTCTTCCAGAATGACTGCAGAAGCTCTTCATCTGTGGACTCCCTACAGGTCTCTATCCTAGTCCAGATCGTGTTTCAAGCTCCTCGAATGCTTTGTACAGCAACTCCAACGTTATGGTCGTAAGAAGAAGAGGAAGGCCAGCCCTCAACCCTTACAAACAGGAAACCTTATAAGGGGTTACCTACCACTCTAGTGGTAGCTACCATCTGTAGTATCCTAGAATCGTTTCAAAAAGGAGATGACGAGGGGCAAGAATTGGTGAGAACCAGCAGCCCATTCTGGAGAAGGTGTCTATCATGAAAAAGTACAGAATTCCCATATTTCTGGCTAGAAAGATTCTGGGTGCAGTGATAACTGTTTTTCTGGTGATGTCCATTCTGTTTTTTCTGCTGCATTCTATTCCTGGTGGTGACATGGTGACTCGAGTGATGCCCTTTGATTCAGCAGAGCGAAAAGCGCAGTTCCGTCAATTATGGGGACTGGATAAACCCCTTTTCCAGCAATACGTCATCTACATGAAGAAGGTATTCACCCTGGACTACACTCTCTATGAGGGCCAGGAAACTACCAGCATGGATGTAGTACTGTTTGTGCTTCCCTATACCCTCTTGCTCTTTGGAACAGCTACTGTCCTTTCTTATCTTATTGGGATCTTTCTTGGAATAAGACTGCTTTCTGGAAAAAAAATATGGATGAAACTCATTTCTGGAATTTCTGTTGTTTTTTACTCAATTCCTGCCTTTGTGCTTGCAATCACTTTTAAGAACTGGTTCATGTTCAAGTATCCGATTTTCCCACCTGTAGGAATATTCAATCGAGAAGCTTCCACACTTTCAGAACACCTTCAGAACATGTGGGTATTGCTTCCTGCCATGGTACTGCCTCTGATCATACTGATTCTAGTGGGATTGGCACGACCCCTCCTTCTGCTGAGGGATCACATGACACTTCTTCTGGATGAGCATTTCGTGCTGACAGCCAGAGCAAAGGGGATTCCTGAGAATACTGTACTCTCAAAGCATGTGGCTCGAAATGCGCTCCTTCCCTTTCTGAGTGATGCTTCCATCAATCTGGCCCTCATAATGAGCGGAGGAATTCTCATCGAATACATTTTCAGCTGGCCGGGCATTGGAACAGTGCTCTTCAGTGCATTGAAGCTTCTGTACTACCCGACTATATCTGCAGCAATCTTTCTCTTGACATTGATTCTGCTTTTTTCCATGATTCTTGTGGACATCATCTATGCATATCTGGACCCAAGGGTGAGTCTGTGAGTGGGAAGATAAGGCTGGAAGTGGTAATATGAAGTGCAGATTGTGTGGTGGGGAAACTGATCGCAGAGACTCCCTCTACTGTGGATTCTGTCACGCTGTTTTCCACAGGAACTGCATAGTAGATCACTTTTACTACAATAGGTTCTGCCCTGAATGCAAGAGAAAGATTTCGTTTATTGATCTGCAGTACGGAGAACCTCCAGAACTTGCTCAAAAGCTCGCTCCTTATGAGCCTATATTTGAGACTGATCTCGTACAGCAGAAAGTGGTGAGAGAACCTGCATTGCCGGTGCAGAAGACTCCTTCCTACAGGTCCGTGTATCCAGTAAGACCTGAATATAGATACAGACCTAAACGATGGTCTCGGCTGCGCGGATTCATCTCGAAATTTGAATTCCTGCCCATGGGGACCCTGACGAGATTCAGGAAGAACTGGAAAGGAATGCTTGGCCTGTACATGCTGGCAGCTGCAATTTTTATAGCTGTACTTGCTCCTTTTTTGATTCTGTATGATCCTGTTGTCGACTTGGCAGAAATTGAATATGTGGATCATCCTCCTACCTGGAAATATCCTTTAGGCACTGATGTGTTTGGAAGAGACATTTTCAGTCAGACTGTCTGGGGATTCCGATCTGCTCTGATCGTCGCTCTGCCTTCTGCCTTGCTCGTAGGCGTCATTGGAACAGCAGTGGGCCTGGCTTCAGGATATTCAAGCGGAATTGTTGATGCGATTCTGCAGCGGATCAGTATCACCTTTCTGGTGTGGCCTTCAGTCCCACTGGTAGCTCTCATCGTTTTCTCCTGGGGACCTTACCAAGCTCTGCCAGCAGTTGTCCTGGGAGTCTCATTCACATTGTGGCCAACTACGGCCAGAGCTATTCGAGCAGAGGTTTTGAGTTTAAAGAACAGGCCATTCATAGAAGCTGCAAAGGTGTCAGGTGCTTCTTCTGCGAGGATTCTCATCAGGCACATTTTTCCTAATGTGATTCACATCACGTTTCTGTATATGACTATTGCAGTAGCATCAGCTCTTGTACTGGAGGCTACCTTTAATTTTCTGGGACTGACGAGTCCTTCTGTAGTTACGTGGGGCCAGATGCTATCATTTACTTATCATGCTGCTCGATCACGTTTCGGTGTTGGAGGGCTTATCGCATGGTGGACTATATTACCTCCAGGTCTGGCGATTGCATACATGGTTTTCAGCTTTTTCTTGATCTCAACGGGATTGAGAGAATCCATGAAAGCTTCTCTGAAACAATAACGTGAGGCGAATTCATTTTTCACAATATGGGTACCCCCTCTATTTGTTCAATTATAAGAGAAGTGATATACTGATCAGAGCCTCAGAAGAAGAACCGTGACAAAAAGTCCTTCTTGACACAAGCTACACGTCTGACAAATGAGCTCCTCCTAAAGAAAGTACTCTTCAGAAACGACAAAAGCTGTTACACGTTTAAAAAAAATGAGAAGAATGGCAACAAATGACATATTGATCGTAGAATCAAAACTCGGCCCGTAAAAAAAACTAGGATTGAGCTATTATCCTCAATATGCGATTGCTTACCATATCTGCTCTTGTTTCTGTACCTATTTCTTCATAAATATGCAGTGCTTTGTTATAATAATCAAGAGCCCCTAATTTATCCCCGGTGTTCTCCAAGGTGATTCCCGCATCTGTAAGAGCGGCTGCTTCTCCTAACCTATTACCTGTTTCCTTGAACATTTCCAATGATCTTTCCAAATATCTCAAAGCTTCTCCAAATTCTCCCTGACTCATATAGACTAGGCCAATATTTACAAGTGTACCAGCTTCCCCCATCTTGTATTTCAGTCTCTTGTATATCTCTAATGAGTTTTCAAGGTATTCTATAGCTTTATTAAATCCTTTCAGGTTGATGTATATTCCTGCCATATTATTCAGGACATCTGCCTCTCCAATTCTATGTTTCATTTTTCTGTGTATTCTTAGTGCTTTTTGAAAATATTTCAAAGCTTTTTCAAGTTTTCCTAAGTGTTGATATACTAATCCCAGATTTTGAAGGTCTTGTGCTTCTCCAATTCTATTATTTATTTCTCTATCTATTTCCAAAGCCTTTTCATGATATTTCAGAGCTTCATCAAGTTCTCCACGAGTCTGATATACAAGTCCTATGTTCTTGAGATTATTTGCCTCTCCATGTTTATCCTCTAGTTCCTTGTGTATACTCAGGGATTCTTCATGACATTCTAAAGCTTTGTCAAGTTCTCCCAGATTATGACATACTATTCCCAAATTCCCAAGTCCACCTGCCTCTCCTGGTTTGTATCCAAGCTCTCTGTGAATCTTCAAAGCCTCTTTTGAATACTCTAGAGCTTTCACAAGTTCTCCCAAATCATAGTATATGAGTCCAATATTCCCGAGATCATCTGCCTCTCCTGGTTTGTATTCAAACTCCCTGTGTATCTTTAGAGCCTTCTCTAGGTACTCTAAAGCTTTTTCAGATTCTCCTAGATTGAAATATGTGAGTCCAATATTCCCAAGAGTGTTTGACTTCCCGATTTCATTTCCTGTTTTTTCACACAGCCTTAGAACTTCTTCTAAATGCTCTAGAGCTTTTTCAAATTCACCTACATTATGGTGTATCAAAGCCATCTCTCTGTGCAGTTCCACCATTTCATTTGTATCCTCAGCTCTCTCTATAAGGTATTCAACTATTCTTTTTCTCCTCTGCAATTCATCTATACTCTGATAGAAAAGGGGCTGTTCAAAAGTCCTTTCCAAGGGTACAGGCAGGAATTTCTCTTCAGATTCAAATTCATAGTAGTTACCCCTATATCTCCAGAAATCAGGGGTTTCTCTTATCATAGTATTCAGAAAACCGCGATTGCAGAATATCAAGCTTGGTGTATTAATATGATAGAATAACTCCCTGAAATTATTTAAAGCATCCAGAATAGTTATATTTTCCGCCTCAGGCATAATCCATACCCAAGCATCGTAGCTGTTCAAAGAGGTATCCTTTTCTTTCTTTAACGTTCTGATGATCTCTCCACCGTCCTCAACATAGATCCTTCTCAAGAGGAACCTTCTACTTAGCATCTCAATGATCCTATCCCGCAGTAATGGAGTGTCGGTCATACAGATGATTATGTTACCTCTACCCTTTGAAATCTCAATTTCTGTTTGAAGGGTATTCAGATCTTCCATGTTATCTACTCCATTAATTGGTGATTCCTCTCCCACTTTCCCTGAAGAGGCGAAAGAATTGGGTTAATTTCGCACCATCTCTCTCCTTCAGTTTCGTACTCCACTACAGTCAAGCTGAACAAGAGAGTTCTAACAATATCATCATTGACTGTCTTATCCCGCGCTTCTTTCTTCTGGTTGATTTCGATAAGTTTCTCTATGTCTTCCCTGGTAAGGGTCCTATCATACGTGTTCCTCAACTTCTCGAGAACTGCCTCAACTTCTCCTTTCTTAATCCTTTGGTCTTTTCTTATTTCTTCCTTCAATGTAGTGAGAGTCTTAACAGATGCATCCCTTATCACCAGAATGAATTCAGACAGTTTTCCTGTGGATAGTATAGCATGTTCCAATGCATCTTCTTCTATCAATTCTAAATTCATCCTTTTTTCTGCAATTCTTCTGTAATAATTCAGGTTCTGCTCGATCATTTCACCTTTCCTGTTCCTCACTGGTGGCTGTGGTAGTATAAAATCTTCATCGAAATTGTGCCGCACATTTTCAAAAAAAGGATTGAAGGCCAGAGCTATTGGAAATGTGTATATTATGTGGCACCTCGGCTGAAGCAACAAATGATAATTCTTATAGAAGAAATCCTCAGCCTGTGGCTGTCGATGTAGCTTGTCAAGGTCATCCACCATGTCTAACTCGCTGGAGAGTCTGTTTAGTTCCGTGCTCTTCCCACATCCCTTGAATCCCAAGAACAGATATTTTTCATTGTTCTTGGATATTTCTATTCTTTCTCTTATCTCCTCAATGGGGGTCTGTCTGTCTACATAAAAATCCGTAAATTCATTCTCCTCTTCTAGAGGTTCTACAACAAAATTGTTGTATACTTCTGATAGGTTCTGCGCTTTTGGCATTTTTTCCTCCTGTGATAATTGGGTACATGTTATTCTTGGGATTTAAATACCTGATGTCCCAGTCTTAGTTCAAGATCTCTGATAATGATCTCGTGAGTATCACCATTGTTGTTCTCTTTTGACATTGAATAGCTCCTGCTAAGAAGGCATTCTTGAGAAACGACAAAAGCTGTTATATACACGTGTAACAAGAATGAGAAGAATGGCAACAAGTGACACACTGATCGTAGAATGCAGAACCAAAACCTTTTAACAGCCCAAGACAGAAGTGGGTCGATGAATATCATTGATGATGCTTTGAGCCAGGGTGCACAATATGCAGATCTGCGTCACGATATCAAGCGGGTGTACACTGTAATCAGAGAGAACAGAAGAACTACCAGTAATGAAGTGCAGATAAATGCAGGATTCTGTCTAAGAGTGTTACTGGATGGTACCTGGGGTGTAGGCACAGTCACTGGAGAGGAGGATCTTCCTTCTCTGCTGCATGATGTTGTAAAATCTGCAAGAGCCCAAAAAAGAAAGAAGAAGGTCAGAGTAAGAGAAGCACCCAGTGAAACTATAAGATCAGAGAAAAAAGCGAAGAAAAGATTTGTAGATGAAGATAAGACAGATTTCTTGACCAGTCTGGAAGCCTCTGCCTACAGTGAGAGCAGCCGCATTTCCTCCACGAGTTTGACCATGACTGCCTATGAGAGGTGGGACAGCATAACAACTTCAGAGCAGAGAAATGTGGAGACTCGCATGGACAGAATCAGCCTGAGGGTGGGCATCGCCTGCAAGGAGGGGGACACAATTGAATCAAGAGTGAAAACCTGGGGAAATATTGGAGGAATGGAGTATATTCTTAGTAACGAGGATGGAATAAGAGAGGGTGTAGTTCAGTTGGCGCGGGAAGCTGATCTTCTCGTGGATGCAGACCATTCTCCTTCTGCTACACTGGACTGCGTTCTCTCCTTCACATTGACAGGCACGTTACTGCATGAAGCTTTTGGCCATGCAGTAGAAGCGGATCTAGTCATATCAAATGAATCCATACTGGCTGGAAGAATCGGGGAGAAAGTGGCAGCAGAATGCATCAGCATGGAAGATGATCCCACAATACCTATTTTTGGACATTATTCATACGATCATGAGAGCATAAAGGCGCAGCGCACCATATTAGTGAAAGAGGGCATTCTGAAATCCTTTCTTCACTCAAGGGAGACAGCAGCTTTCCTGGATGCTCCCCTGACAGGTCACTGCAAGGCAGAATTCTACAGTAATGCTCCAATCGTTCGCCAGGGAAACACTGTACTTTTACCGCAGGATTACTCTTTACCAGAGCTCCTGGACATTAAAAACGGCCTCTTTCTGGGAGATTCTGCAGGAGGACAGGTCAACGTGGGGGAGGGTACCTTTACTTTCGGGACTCAGTATACCCGGGAGATTACGAATGGAGAGCTGGGCAGATATCTGAAGGGCTGCTCATTATCGGGAAACATTCTGGAAACAATGAAGAAGGTGGATGCAGTAGGAAAAGAGGCAGAAGCAGGTACAGGAGGATGCGGCAAGGGGCAGATGGACTTGCAAGGGCGGCTGGTGCCGAACATCAGGGTAAGAGAGGTGATGATAGGTGGTCGAGGCGGATAGAATTCTGAAGTATGCAGAAGAAAAAGGTGCTCAAGAAGCAGAAGTCATTTCTGAGAATTCAGCCTTCAAGTACGTCAAATTCGAGTTAGGAGAGCCAAAGCAGGTTTTCCTTGGAAAATCCACTGAATACGCAGTACGTGTAGTAATAGACAGATGTGCAGGATTCACCTATTTCACAGGCAACTGGAGAGATGCAGTGGCAGAAGCAGTATCTCTGGCCAGAAGTGGGGAGAAAGATGACAGGTGGCGTTCTTTCGGTCCTGATAGACCAGTAACACCCCTGAATCTGTACAGGAAAGAAGTAGAGGACGTCTCAATCGAGCAGTTAATTTCAGACATGGAATTGGTATGTGAGGCTGCAGAGGATGAAAAGATCATAGCTTCCAACATAGACTCTCAGATGGGATATTCCACAGTCGAGGTTTCCAATTCGTCTGGTACATCAAAGAAAGATAAGGGTTCTATAACCCATCTGCGGGTGATGTGTCGGGCTGCAGATTCTGACTACGGTATGGGTTATGCGCATGCCCATTCTCTGGGGTACGACATCAACTTCTCTGAAGTAGGAGAACAGGCCAGGGAGAAAGCTCTGGCCCAACTGGGGAAGGAGAAGACAGAATCTGGAAAAAAGAAAGTAATTTTTGCTCCAAAGGTCTTTTCCAGTCTTCTAGTTAATGCAGTCATGCCCTCCTTTCTCGGGCACAATGTCGTAGAAGGGCGTTCCGCTTTGCGGATAGGGCAGGAAATTGCTTCAGACTACCTTGAAATTCTGGAGAATCCTCTCTTAGAAGCGCCTCAGGGGAGGAGTTTCGATGATGAAGGAACACCTTCCAGAGTAGTAGCTCTGGTAGACAGAAAATGTGTGCAGAACTTTCTGTATGACAACTACTACGGTGAGACTACGGGCAGCGGAATCAGATACGTGCGATACAGCGGGAGAAATCTGAGAGATCCTCCCAGACCGTGTGGTACCTCATTAACAGTAAGAGGAGAATCAGTCCCCCTGGATGAGCTCATTTCCGGGGTTGGAGACGGCCTCTTAGTCGTGGAAGAGACCAACTCCCATGCTTCAAAACCTCAATCAGGATTATTCTCCATAGGTGTCACCTCTGGTTTCATCATCAGGAATGGAGAGATTTCCTCACCTGTGAAGAGATGCATGATCTCAGGATTAGCTTTTGAGGATCTGCTCCCCCATGTCACCTTAGTCTCCCGTGAAAGAGAGCTGCACAGATCCTTCGTATTCCCGACATACGTGGAGACAGGGCACATTCTGGTCGATTCTCTGCAGGTTACTGCCTGAACCCCTCTTCTCCAATCAGGGGAACGAAAGCGCACCCTCCATGGTGGGAGATTGTAAGTCTTCCATCTCTCTCTTTTCTTGCAACCTCCAGTTCCTGGTACCAGTGCCTGGAACCTACAGGGCACACGATTAACCCTTCAGTCTGCAACTGATCTACCCATGGCTGAGGTATTCTGGGTGCTGCTGCAGTGGATATGATCCTGTGGTATGGTGCTTTTTCTGGATAGCCCAGAGTGCCATCTCCTACTACTACAGCTATGGTGTAGCCTGCTCTTTCGAGATTGCTTCTCCCCCAGTCTGCCAGTTCAGGAATCCTCTCTATAGTAGTCACATTCTCCTCTCCAACTATCTCAGCGATCAGTGCTGCATTGTATCCTGACCCACATCCTACCTCGAGGACAGTCAATCCCCTTTCCAGTGCTGCAGTTTCCAGCATGATGGCAATCATGGAAGGAGCAGATATAGTCTGACCATAAAGAATGGGCAGAGGAGTGTCATCATATGCTCTCCTTCGGTATTCAGGGAGGACGAATTTCTCCCTTTTCACCTTTAGGAAAGCAGACTCTACTTCTGGGGACCTTATGTATCTGTATCTTTTCAGCATTTCAGCCAGACCATGCCGATCCATGAAATCACCATACAAGATCGATTTGAGCTCCGCAGGTTTCGCAGACAGTATCATGAAGCCTGACGACGGAGGGGGAAAAGCCTCTCCTCACAATGACAGGGGTCTTGCAACTGTAGCAGTACGTATTATCAGCCTCGTGACCCCACACATTTCCAATGTAGACGTACCGCAGCTTTTCCAGAGCAATGGAGCGCGCTCTCTCCAGCGTTTCCACAGGAGTGGATGGCAGGCGAAGCTTGTAGTGAGGAAAATACCTGGAAAAATGGAGAGGAGTCTCCACCCCTAAAGAGGCGACCCAGTCTATTAATTCCTGTATTTCTTCATCAGAATCGTTTCTACCAGGTATGAGCAGTGTAGTTAT
>CAZFAR010000038.1:0-14040 GCA_964516825.1 uncultured Thermococci archaeon | reverse complement strand
TCATTTTGAAAGAATCTGATCCTTTTCAACAGATTCTATGGGCACTATTCCTCTCTACAGCAATAAATCCTCGTAGCTAAAATGCTTGCTTCTCTATTTATTTCTTGATGATGATACTCTTCATCAGTTCTGAATTAGGAATCACCACGTACTCATCATTCTTCTTCTTTATAATAGACTTCACAACGCCAATATCCTCGATAATGCCTTCATGCTCTCCCACTTTGACTGTATCACCAACACTCAGGGTCTTCTCGTACAAAAGATGCATGCCAGCCACGACATTTGGAGCCAGATCTCTCATTCCCACTGCAATTATTAATCCAATAGCAGCAAAGATAGAGCCAGTCACGATCATGAGCACTCCTGTAGAGATCTGCAGCTGCGACAGTGCCATTACTACTACTACCAGATAGATAGTATACCTCACCAGGTTCCCCAGAAGCCAGAATCTCGGGACTCTCTCGTCCTCTGCCATTCCCTGTACAAGGTTGCCCAGCTTTTCTGCCACCAGGATCCCGACGACAAAAATGAGAAGCGCCAGAATAAGGTTCGGCATATAGCTGACCACTCGCTGCATTATCAGGTTCATGAATTCCAGGCCAGCAGTCTCAAGAGCAACCTGCAGTCCAATCAGATATATCGTCCACCTGGTCACGAACTCGATCAGCCCGATTAGACTCGTCCCAAACCGTTTGGCAATTCTTTCTGCCTCAGACTTCCGTGTCAATCGCTCGAATTCAAGCTTCCTCAGGATTACAGCAACAACCTTTGCAAGGATCTTACCGACAACGTATGCGATTATCAGAATTATTGCAAACTTGAGTACTCGCGGCAAGATCTCGTTGAGCTCCTCCAATACCTGGGTTAACCACTCCTCTACAGATTGAATGCATACCACCTCCTACAACTCTTCAGGATCAAGTTCTTCAATCATTTCACCATCCCAGAAAATGCGGATCATTACATCTGATTCTGATAAGACAATAGCTATGCTGTCAGTATTCTTCGTAATTGAGGCTGCAGCCATGTGTCTGGCACCCAATCCTTTAGGCATTTTGATCCCTTCTTTTCCACATTCCAAAAAGCGAGCAGCAGCCAGTATCTTTCCTTTTCCAGAGATGACGAAGGCTCCATCCAGTCGAGAATACTCTTTTATCATGGATCTTACAATTTCGTCCTGGACGTTAACAAGGCTCCCCTGAAAAGGGTTATAAGTGATCTGGGTGGATCTGTTCATCACCTCACCCGAGTCTCCAATAATAAAAGTGGAACCTACAGGTTTTCCCTCTCTCCCTTTCTTTCCCAATTCGACAGCAATTTCTAGAACCTCTTTTACCACATCAGGATCAATATTCTTCGCTGTGAACAGTATCTTGTACATGCCTTTGTCCATTCGCTCTCCCACCTTTTTCACAGAAATCGATTCGCTGTCAATGTAGACTACCTTGTCATTTCTGCGGACCAGTCCCTTCTCCAGGGCTCCAGCCAGAGCTAGGTTCATCTTTTCTTCTGAGGACAGATTCAACGGGATCAAAACTTCATTTGGACTAGTCTCGGAGAATCTCTTATTATTCGAGATGATGATAGCTCCTTCGGGTACCAGATCCTTTTCTGAATCTGAGTCAATGTAAACGAGCAGGGTCTTGGCTTCCAATTCTGTGATCAGCTCCAATCCTTTCTTGATGAGAATTTGCTTGTCCATAGAATATCTCTCTCCGTTAATTGCTAATCAATATTTGTTAGCATCACTATGTTAATAGGTAGATGAGCATAAAAACCTTTCGCCGAATAAAGAGGAGAGTGATGGCATATTATCATGTTACACGTGTAACATTTCAACCTTTCTGTATATTGGTAATGTCGAATTCAGTCAATATTGACGACGAAGCGGAAAATTTGACAACGTACACGCTTTGAAGTGTGAATGTCCTCTTCACTGTTCTCATTATGCGTAACATTTAAAAGGTGGAATCTCAAGAGCTTCTCGAATGAAGGCACTTTACTATGATTCAGAGCGGTGTGTGGCGTGTCGAAACTGCGAGGTTGCATGTGCCATGGTGTGGAAGCATGCAGATACTGTGTATCAGGCTCTTACTGCGCCTGTTCTTCCACGAACAAGAATTTTTCTGATCGAGGAAGGTACTGTAGACGTTGTTTTGAGCTGCCGTCACTGCGAGGTTCCTCCCTGTAAGGAAGCCTGCCCTGCAGATGCTATTAGAAAGCTAGAAGACGGCACTGTTGTAATCGATGATGGCATTTGTATCGGATGCAGATCATGCGTGGTAGCATGTCCTCTAGGAGTGATCAGACCAGATGAGAGAGGGCAGATCATGGTGAAATGCGATCTCTGCAAAGGCAGTGACGAACCTGTCTGCGTTACTGCTTGCCCCACCAATGCTCTCGTATATGGCGAATTCTCACAGATCATAAGAGAGAGGAGAGGAAATGTATGAAATGGGAAGAACGGCTCGAAGCTCAGATGCCGCAGAACAAGCTGGCCCAAGCCGGAATGATGTGCGTATACTGTGATTTGGGTCCTTGCGTCATCAATCCCTTTGATGAACAGCCCCAGGTGGGGGCCTGCGGTATTGATGCTGCAGGCATGAACTATGTGAATCTGGGAATGACTGTGGTGAAAGGGTTGAGTGATTACCAGGCTACTGATTCACTTTCTCTATCACTGGATAGAATGGTTGGACCTCACCACACAGCTGGAATCTCTGTGCAGAACATTCTGGGTGCTAGTAGCAAGATTCTAGGAGGTTCAAAGAATCTTGTGGAGTCGTGGGGTTCAGAACAGAGAAAACTGCGTGAAATCGAACATGGGATTGGCGTCCTGGAGAGAGATTCTGTCAACATTGTAGAGACAGTTTATGAACCTGAGTTAGTCAAACAGTCTCGAAGCCAAGCAATGAGAAATCTGGCAAGAGAGAACAATGCGCTTGGAATCAATCTGGTGGGAGCATTATGCGGGGGAGCAGAAGTGTCATACAATTTTGGGATTCCCCTTTTAGGATGTGCAGAAGAGATTGAAGAAGCACAGGATATGATAGATTACGTCTATGAAGGAGGAGATGCCGCAGAAGCCTGCAAGAAGGCTGTGGAGAACTTCTCAAAGAGGGATAGAGCAGCTTTCAGGCATTTCACTCCTAAAAGGTTTACTGTAGGGCATGATATTGATGAGGAAAAAATCAATGAAGCTGTGGACAGGGGGATACTCAAAGGGGTTGTGGCGCTGTTTGGATGTGAATCAGGGAAGAGCACCTGGAAGGTAGATGAACTTATCGAGGAATTGTATCAACATGATTTCATGGTGATCAATCTGGGCTGCCATCTGCGGGGAGAACAGGGCAAGAGTACATTTTCCGCTGAATATGGGATCCCTTCCGTATTGAATGCAGGATGCTGTGAACCTGGAAAAGTGTTGGGACTGAAGAAGTTGACAGTGCTAATGCCGAGATGGAGAGATCCACGCATGCTGACCCAGGCCTTTGCTTTTGCCTCATGTAAGATCCCAGTGATATTGGGAGTTCTGCCGTTTGTGATACCCCGTGTGCGGAGTGAGCTTATGGATGCAGGAATAAAGGTGGAGGTAGATTCCTCGAAGATTCTGGAGCTTTTGGGGTGATGTAATGAATAGGGTTGTCTCCGTTTTTCTTGCTTCTCTGGCATTATGGGTGTTGCTGACCTGGGAGGAGATCCTGGAACAGGGAATACCTCCTCTTGCTGTTGGCATTCTGACAGCTGCAATTGTCACAATAGCTTCCAGGAACCTGTTTCCTGCAGTGAGCGTGCATCCAAGACGGGTAGTACTCTTTTTGCTATATATACCCGCTTTTCTGTGGGAAGTGATAAAATCCAATGTGGATGTGGCTTATAGGGTGCTCCATCCTAGAATGCCTATAAATCCTGGAATTGTGAGAGTGCCTGTTACCTTGAAATCTGATTACGGAAAGACCATTCTGGCAAACTCTATTACACTGACCCCAGGTACACTGACACTGGATGTGAAGGGCCAGAACTTCTACGTGCACTGGTTGAATATCCAGACGTACGATCCGGAAGAGGCAGCAGAGATCATCACAGGCAAATTCATGAGATTTTTGGGGAAGGTGTTTCAATGATTGAAATTTCGTTCTTGGAGGCAGCTGTAACAGTCATATCGATTGCACTTCTAGTATCTTTTTTCAGGATCATCAAGGGACCTACTGTAGGTGATAGGTTCATTGCCTTGGATGCAGCCACCACCATTGCGACTGCACTGCTTGCCCTTCTGGGGGTCGTCTACGGGAGAGAATGGCTGATCGATGTGGCTGTAATCTATGCTTTACTTAGTTTTGTTGCAGTCATTGCTGTTGCCAGATACCTGGAGGGAGGATTATGATAGCTGAAATCCTGATCACTATTGGCAGTTTCTTTCTCCTGGTGGGTGCGCTCGGACTGCTCAGGCTGCCAGACATGTTCACACGGATGCACGCAGCCACCAAGTGCACCACCCTGGGAGCTTTGTGCACTCTGTCAGGAGTAGCTCTCATCATGCAGGGCTCTGTAGCCATCAAGGCAGTGCTCATGATTGTCTTCATCGTTCTGGGCAATCCCACATCAGCCCATGCTATAGCAAGAGCTGCCTACAGGACTGGAACGAGAATGAAGATCGGAAGTTATGACGCTTTCAAGGAGGAGTTCAAATGATTTCCCACCTCATTATACTGTTCATCTTTGCTGCCAGTGCATTACTTGCAGTAGAATTCAAGGATCTCATCTACGCAGCAGTATCTCTTGGTATGTGCAGTCTCTGTCTGGCAGTACTCTTCTACCAACTGCAGGCACCAGATGTAGCCATGACTGAGGTGGCTATTGGAGCTGCCTTGTCCACTGTCATTCTGGTATTGGCTATAAACCACACGAAGAGGGTGAGTGAATGAAAAGAGCTCTCTCATATCTTCTACTGGGATTATTGATTTCCGTTTTAGTATTGGCTGTCATGAAGGTCAACGAATTTGGAGAGCATTCCATTGGAGTCGGAGAATACTATCTCAAGAATGGACTCCAGGAAGCAGGTGCCACCAATCTCGTGACAAATATTGTCCTGGACTACAGAGGATACGATACACTGGGAGAAGTAACAGTCCTCTTCACTGCTACGACAGGAGTAGCAGCCTTATTCTGGAGGGAAAAGCATGGAAAGAAGTGAAGAAATTAATGAACCCAGTGTTATCGTGAGAAGTGTGGCTGGAATTGTGTTTCCTTTAGCCTTTGTCTACGGTGTGTATATCTTTGTGCATGGACATCTGACACCTGGTGGAGGATTCCAGGGTGGAACGATTATCGCTTCATCTGTTATTCTCATCTACCTGGGATATGGGAAGCTGAACATTCCAGAGTCCTTGCTGACTGCGTTGGAAAGCCTGGCTGCCCTGTGTTTCATCGCGTTGGGATGCATCGGTATTATGAAAGGTGGAAATTTCCTGTGGGATGCTGTAGGTCTCGGTGAACGGGGAACATTGCTGAGTGCAGGAATTTTAGGACCCATATACATAGCTATTGGTGTCAAAGTGGGAACAGAATTGACAGCCATTTTTGACAGTATGAGGAGGAAGGAGTATGAATATTGATTACATTGTGTGTGTCATTGTCTTTGGTATTGGATTGTACGCTGTCATGATCAAGAAAAATATCATCAAAATCATTATCGGGCTGAGCCTGATAGAATATTCTATTCAGTACTTTCTGATTGCTACAGGCTATGTTACAGGAGGCTCTCCTCCCATTATAGATCTTCCTGACATACTTCCGGAGACAACAGTCATGGTAGACCCGCTGCCGCAGGCATTGGTGCTGACTTCAATTGTCATTGGATTGAGTGTAACTGCTTTAGCTCTGAGTATTGCAATCACTCTTTACCGGCATTACGGTACTCTAGATATTACTGAGATCAGGGGGCTCAAAGAATGATTGAACAAGTACTTGCAGAACATGCACCTATCCTGATGATATTGATACCACTGTCTGCAGCCTTCCTGACTCCCCTGGTAGGATTAATTTCCAGAAAAGTCCAGGATTTCACACCTTTTCTCGCTTTCCTGATAGCTTTGCTTGTGGGAGGTTCCATGATTCCAAGAATCATGGCAGGAGACATACTGATCTATGCTCTGGGTGACCGCGATCCTCCCTTTGGGATCACCCTGTACGTGGATGCACTCTCTTTATTTGGGGCTTTAGTCCTTTCAGGAATGTCCACCCTTTCTGCCCTTTATGCAATCTCGTACAAGAAAGATGATCCCCGCAGAACTAAGTTCTATACACTGTTCTGTCTCCAGATCACGGGAATGATGGGAGTAGTGCTGACTGGTGACCTCTTTAATTTGTATGTCTTCTTTGAGATCATGTCTGTATCTACTTACGCGTTAGTGGCCTACAACAGGAAATGGGATTCAGCAGAGGCTGCCTTCAAGTTGCTGACACTGGGGGGAGTGGTATCTGCATTCATCCTCTTTGGTGTGTCATTACTGTATGCGCAGTATCAAACATTGAATATGATAGATTTAGCTTCCAAGATCACATTATCTTCTGTAGATGTTCTGGTTATTGCTTTCTTCATCACAGGATTTGGATTGAAAGCGGGATTTGTCCCCCTGCACTTCTGGGCAGCAGATGCCTATCCTGCAGCTCCCACTCCCATAGGTATGCTTCTTGCAGGAACATTCAAACTGGCAGGTATCTACCTCCTTGCTAGAACACTGTACCATGTATTTCGTGTCATGGATGTTACGAGTCCGTTAATTGCCACCATTGGTGTTGTGACTGCCTTCATTGGCGTGATGATGGCTCTGGTACAGCACGATTTCAAGCGGCTGCTGTCCTATCATGCAGTCTCCCAGCTCGGCTACATCCTTACCGGCATCGGACTGGCCACACCCCTGGGAGTGACGGGTGGGCTATTCCATTTGATGAACAATGCTATGTACAAGGGACTGCTCTTTTTATGTGCTGGAGCAGTGTTCTACAAAATCAGGACCTGGGACCTGGATCACATGGGAGGGCTATCAAAGAAGATGCCTTTTACAACTTTCGCTTTCATCGTGGGAGCACTTGCCATTTCAGGAGTTCCACCCTTCAACGGATTTGTCAGCAAGTGGATGCTGTACGTGGCCACCTACGAGAGAGGATACTATTTCTTTACTGTAGTGCTCATTCTGACGAGCGTGGGTACGTTGAGCTCATTTCTGAAAGTGATGGATTCTGCCTTCTTCGGTCCGTTGAAAGAAGAATTCAAAGAGGTGAAAGATGTGCCCATCTTGATGAAAATTTCCATGGGTGTCCTCTGTCTCTTCTGTATCCTGTTTGGTGTCTACCCTGCATTACCTCTGAATATTTTGGAGAAAGCCGCATCTGCAGTTTTGGGAACTGGAGTGGATGTGGGTGCCTACAATCTTGGAATTAACCTCGAATACGCGTACTGGAGCCCTGTCATGATAACATTGGTTTTACTATTCTTCGTTGTTTTCGTCTGGCTGACTTTGAGGACAGGGATGGCGTTCGCCCCACATCCTGAGAAGGAACCTGAAGCAAAGGACCATATCTACATCTGCGGTGAAGAGGACTACTACGTACATGTGGGAGGTTCAAATCTCTACTACGGTATTACTGCCCCTCTGGACAGGTTTTACCAGTACATGAGATCTGAACACAGCGGGCTCCTGCAGAACTATGTTTTCTGGGTAGTGTTCACCCTAGTACTCTTGGTCATGTACTTTTGGAGAGTGATGTAGTGTTTGAGAAAGCTTTAAACTACTGCAGGAAGAAATCTCCCTGGCTCCTTCATGTGAGCTGCGGCTCATGCAATAACTGTGATATTGAAATCCTGGCAGCACTGGCGCCCCGGTTCGATGTGGAACGATTTGGAGGTGTTCTAAAACCCAATCCCCGCCATGCCGATATCCTTGTCGTTACAGGAATTATCTCGCTCAAAATGAGAGATGTACTAAGGAGACTGTACGAGCAAACACCTGACCCGAAAGCAGTGGTGGCTGTAGGTACCTGTGCTATAACGAAGGGCATCTTCAACGAAACCTATGCATCATACGGACCTGCAGATGCAGTGGTACCAGTGGCTGCGTACATACCGGGCTGCCCTCCCAGGCCCCAGGCTATCCTCCATGGAGTGGTTGTAGCATTAGATGCTTTGTGGGGTGGTTGAGTGGAAGTGAATACTTCAAATCTTGAGAAAGTATTGAAAGAGAAATTGGGAAAAAATCTTCTAGAATTCAAAACAGGAAGAAGGAACAGAGTATTCTTGAAGGTCAAGAACGGGTATCACAGAAAAGCAGCAGCTTTCTTTCAGGAAATCTGTGCCCATTTGTCTGTTATTTCTTCTGCAGATCTGGGAGAGGAACTGGAGTTAGTCTACCATTTTGAGATCAAGCCGCTACAGGTGAGCATGAAGACTTCCACCTCCAAGATCAATCCCAGGATTGAAACGATTTCAGATATATACCCTTCTGCTGCCTGGTATGAAAGAGAAGCCATGGAAATGATGGGCATTCATATTGTGAATCATCCCGATCCCCGTCATTTATTCTTACCTGATGACTACACTGAATTTCCCTTGAGGAGGTATTAGTATGGATGTTGTTGTGCAGATCGGGCCCCAGCATCTAGCTCTGGCAGAGCCAGAACGGTTGAAAGTGCACACTGAAGGTGAAAAAGTGGTGGATGTAGAAGTATCTATGGGATACAATCACAGGGGAATAGAGAAACTGGCAGAGAGAAAAACCTATGAGCAGTGCATATTGTTGGTGGAGCGGATCTGTGGTATATGCAGTATGTCTCATCCAGTAGCTTTCACACAGGCTGTGGAAGACGTAGCTGGAGTGGATATACCTGAACGGGCCAACTACCTGAGGATGATTATTGCAGAAATGGAGCGCATTCACTCCCACTTGTTGTGGGCAGGTATAGCTGCTGAAATAATCGGTATTGAAACCCTGTTCATGTACATCTGGAAAGACAGAGAGTTCGTCCTGGACCAGTTGGAAATCATTACTGGAAACAGGAATCACTACGCCTGGAATACTGTAGGAGGATGCAGAAGAGATATTACTCAGGACCACATACCAGGACTGCTGATTGCTCTGGAAGTTGTGGAGAGGAGAACAGAAAACTACATTGACAGTTTTCTGCGGAACAGGACCATCCGCGCCAGACTGATAGGAACAGGTGTCCTTCTCAAGGAGGACGCGCGGAAGCTGTGTACAGTAGGTCCTACAGCACGCGGGTCAGGTTATGCAGTAGATGTGAGAAAAGATGATCCCCACCTGGCTTATGGTAAAGTAGACTTCGAAGAGATCGTACTGGATGAAGGAGACAACATGGCAAGAGCAAAAGTGAGATTACTGGAAATTCTTGAATCTGTAAAAATTATCAGGCAGGCTGTCAAGGCAATTAGAACCCTTCCAGAGGGTGACATCAAGGTCCCTGTTCCAGAAATTCCTCCTGGGGAGAGTGTGGGAAGGTATGAAGCTCCCCGGGGAGAGGTCTTCCACTACGTGAAATCTAACGGTACCTATTACCCAGAGAGAGTGAAGATTCGGGCACCTACCTACGCGAACATGCAGGCAGTTCCTACCATGCTCATCGGAGACACCTTGGCAGATGTTCCCATAACGCTGGCAGCCATCGATCCCTGTTTCTGCTGCACTGACAGGTGATGACATGAATTTCGAACCCTTCATTTCCGTCCTGATCGCTCCTGGACTGCTGTTCACCTCAGTAATGGCTCTAATCTATGCAGGAATATACAGGAAGGTGAGAGCACGCATGCAGAACAGGAGAGGTCCCCCATTCCTGCAGCCTTTCTACGATTTTATAAAATTGTTGTCCAAGGAAAGTGTGAAACCAGAAAAATCAGGTGCCCTCTTCACCTGGGCTCCAATCATTGCTCTGGCATCTGTTCTTGTGGTTCCCATACTCTTTCCCATTGGAGGATTATCATTTGCAGGCGACATCATTGTAGTAATCTACGTGTTGAACATGTCTGCTATCATGCTTGCATTGGGCGGGTTTTCTTCAGGCAGTCCTTTTGGTGCAGTGGGAGGCTCCAGAGAGGTCACACAACTATTCGCGTATGAACTGCCCCTTGCCCTTTCCATTGTAGCAGTAGCAGTAAGAACAGGCAGCCTGTCTTTAGTGGGAATAGCAGCAGCACAGGAAAGTCACGGAATGCTGTTCTATCAGCTGCCCTTTGCATGCATAGCATTTCTGAGCATCATTCCTGCCAAGATCGGACTGCAGCCCTTTGATATACCTGAAGCTGAACAGGAAATTCTGGGAGGACCCTTTGTCGAATACTCTGGATACAGGTTGGCTCTTTTCACGTTCGCGAATCAGGTGAAAGCTTTTGCAGTCATCTCTCTGGCAGTGATTCTCTTCTTCTGGAAGAACTGGTGGCTGTTTTTGATTACAGGATTTCTGCTTTGGCTGCTGTTCATCTACATCAAGATCATTTCTGCGCGGCTAAAGACTGATCAGAGCTTTGCCTTCTACTGGAGCTACATATCAGCACTGGCACTCATCGATCTGGTAAGGGTGGTGATCTAGTGGAAATTGAAGCCTTATTTTCTTTGTTTAAGAGACCATTTACAGTAAAATATCCTTTTGAGCCGTCTCCGCCTCCTGAAGGGTTCAGGGGGAGGACAGAATTCACTGATGAATGTGTGGGTTGCGGCGCCTGTGCAGCTGTTTGCCCTCCCAAGGCCATTTCAATTGCAGACGACGGTGGTACGAGGGTCATGCGTATAGATCATGGATTGTGCATCTTTTGCAGAAGCTGTCAGGACATCTGCCCCTGGGAGGGAATTGTGTTGACGACGAAGTTTGAACTGGCAACGTTGGATAGAACAGAATCCTATGATGAGGTAGAGCATGATTTGGTCCTCTGTGAAGACTGTGGGAACGTCATTACCACGAGAAAACACATGGAAGAGATCAGGAAGAAGATTGAAGCTGTTGGTCTCCTGGATAAGGATAAAGCAGCAATTGAGGAGTTATGCCCTTCGTGTAAGAGACAGCACTTTGCCCGGGAAATTCATGAAACAATGGCACTTGCAGGGCCCTTTTAGGACAGGTTTTCTGTTTGAGCTGCTCCGTAGATTGACTTGATGAGTGTTACACGTGTAACAATAGAACTACTGTTCAATCCTTTGAGACCGAAAATTTTAAAAGGTGTAAGAAGAAAAGAGGTGGGGAGATCAATGAAGAACATAGATCTGCTGAAGCAAAGTGTGAACGGCGTGGAAGGGTCCTTTCTGATAAGGGATGGAGAAGTCATGGAATGTGACTTTGAAGAAGAGAAAGTGCATTTCCTATCGAAGAGTATTTCTTTTTTTGTGGAATCCTTTCACGGACTGGATAAGAGTCTCAAAAAAATGTCAATGGCTGGAGAGCGATACTGCTTGATCTTCTTCTATGACAGATACATTTTAGGAATTGTTGCTTCAAGGGAGACGAATTTACCCCTTCTAGAATTGGTGTCAAACAAACTGCTTCATACTATTGAATTATCCATCGAAGAGTCGAAGGAAGCCATTGATGATGCTATAGAGAGAATGGAAGCCTTTATTAGATAGGTCAGTTCTTGACAGCAGAATTTCTAGTAGAGTCTATTTGATGGCAGAATTTCCAGACTGTTACACGTGTAACAGAGGAATCTGTAGTAATTGACAAATCATATAAAAAGGTTCTTATATCTTCTGTCTGCACAGGCTACATAAAGTGTAAGGAGATATCTATGGCTCAACATATCGGAATAGTGGCGTGCAGTGCAGAAGGAGCAGCTCTGTGCTACACAACCATCTGTGTCGAAGGGTCCCTGTTCATGGGGAAGCATTCCCATCCTGAGGTAACCATGCACACGTATCCACTCAGTGAGTACATGGAGCACATTGAACGAGGGAACTGGGAAGGTGTGGCTCAATTAATGCTGTCTTCAGTGAAGAAGGTGGCACAGGTGGGAGCAGATTTTGCCATATGCCCTGACAATACAATCCATCAAGCCTTTGACCTTGTTGCTCCAGAATCTCCCATTCCATGGCTTCACATTGCTGAAGAAGTAGCAGAGGAAGCGAAAAGGCAGGCCTATACCTGTCTTGGAGTTTTGGGCACCCGCTTTTTGATGGAAGGACCTGTTTACAGGAGTCTCAATGTGGGAATCACCTGGAAAACTCCTGAAAAGAAGGAAAGGGAGCGCATGAATGACATTATTTTTGATGAACTCGTTTACGGCAAATTCTATGCAGAATCCCGCGACTACTTTCGCGAGGTAATTGAGAAGTTGAAAAGAGAAGGATGCGATGCTGTCGTTTTGGGGTGCACTGAAATACCCCTATTGGTTGAACCAGAAGACTCTCCCTTGCCAGTGCTGGATTCTACAAGGCTGCTTGCGAGAGCTGCTCTGAAAAAGGCAGTTATTGAATGAACCTACCTGTACTACCTTTCAAAGAACCATGAATTCAGGAGAGAAAGAAACATGAAAGTATTCCAAAATATTAGAAAGCAAATAAGAAGAGCCTCATCTGCAGGGAAAAAACCTGTGAACTGTCTAGGTGTAGTTCTGGGGCTTCTTGCACTATCAGTTCCTAACTATCTCTGCGTCTATAACACTTCAGCATCTGATGTTCCTGTCTACACATACAGAGTCATCAATACATATCCTCATGATCCAACAGCTTTCACACAGGGGCTGGCCTTTGAAGATGGCTTTCTCTACGAAGGGACCGGGCTCTGCGGATATTCCTCACTGCGTAAGGTGGAACTGAAAACAGGAAATATTGTAAAGATCTGTGAGCTGCAGCCTGAATATTTTGGTGAAGGTATAACTATCTATGAAGATTTCATTATCCAGCTGACCTACCAGAATTTTGTTGGATTCGTCTATGATAAATACAGTTTCAAGCTCATTCGGAAGTTCACCTATTCTACAGAAGGCTGGGGCATCACCCATGATGGTAATCACATTATCATGAGCGATGGTACCTCGACGTTGTATTTCCTGGATCCTGGGACTTTTGAAGAAATCAGTCGAATTACAGTGCATGACAGCAATGGCCCTGTAGAAAAGCTCAACGAACTGGAGTATGTCCAAGGAGAAATCTATGCCAACGTATGGAGGACAGATCGTATTGCCCGGATTGATCCTGATACAGGTCAGATAATAGGATGGATAGACCTTAGAGGGCTCCTGACTCCTGACCAGCGTGAAAAAGCAGAAGTCCTCAATGGCATTGCATATGATCAAGAAAATGATCGGTTGTTTGTCACTGGGAAGTGGTGGCCTTACCTTTTTGAGATTGAATTGGTTTGTCCTGAGCACTCTGCAGATTCTATGAAACGATTCTTGCACATTGAGATAGTCTAGTTTCGCCTGGTCTAAATGCTAATCTCATTTTATAACAGATGATTGATGTATTTGAGAGTACAAAGCTCTTGAATTCTGTTACACGTGTAACAGTACCAAGAATGAGAGCTATGCGATTCTGAGTTTCCTGATCTTAACTCTAATCTTGATTATGACTTTGTCGAAAGAATTTCCTACAACCTTGGTTTTAGCATTGATATTCCATTAGGTTTATCTTCACTATCTTAAAGAAAATGAAACATTTATATACTTCCATGAAAAGAGAAAATGAGGTGAGATCAATGAAGAGAGTATTCATGCCTGAGTTCCTTGTGGAAAGTGAGCAAGCAGCTGTAATTAAGAAGTGGCCAATACCTTCAATCATAATCCCAGGATAAGTCTGAACGACAAAGCTGTCTGACCTGCACTGGAAAAGGTGATATGAGGTTTCAGTTAGTTGATATGAGAGTCGTAGAAAGGTTAATAGATTCGATGTTGCACATGATACAATGTACCAGTCACTATGGAAAACCTTATAGGATAGACTGGACTGAAAATCTTAGATAATGCATCATTCTTAAAGGAGGAACACATGAAGCTGGACAAGATGAGAGTGCTGTTATTGACAATTTTAGTTCTATTTT
>CAZFAR010000037.1:13327-14462 GCA_964516825.1 uncultured Thermococci archaeon | reverse complement strand
AGGAGGATGTTCAACTTTGCATTGAACGTCATGGAGGATGATAGATTCAGTATCGAGAGAATACATGAGTACATCAGGGATAGAAAATGACCTGGGTTATTTGGCTGACAGGGTATCCAGGCTGTGGAAAGACGAGTGTAGCCAGGGAGTTCACAGAACTGTTGGATGAATCTGTTGATTTTGAGCTGCTGCGACTGGATGAATTCAGGAAGAAGTTAGTGCCAGAACCCAAATATACAGAGGATGAAAGAGATCTCGTCTACAATGCAGTAGGGGTCATATCTTCGTTATTGGCGAATCATGGCGTGAATGTGATTGTGGATGCTACTGCTCACCGGAAGAAATGGAGGGACAGAGCAAGGGCACAGATCGCGAACTTCTATGAGGTCTATGTGAAATGTCCTTTAGACTTGTGTATGCGGAGGGAATCTGAGAGAAAAGATAATTTGATTGTTGGCGAAATGTACAGAAAAGCTATTGAAAGGAAAAAGAAGTTAGAAAAGGGAGAAAAAGTGGAAGAAAGTGAAGTTGGTGAGGTTATTGGAGTAGACGTTCTATACGAGGAACCAGAGAGTCCTGAATTAGTGATAGAATCAGATAAACTGACACCTGAGGAGGGAGCCAGAAAAATATATGAGATGCTCTCAAACCCAAGAAAAAACTTATAAGCATTGCCACAAAACCTGTACATGCAGAGGAGAATCTATCGCCTCACAGTCCTCATTCTCTCTTTATACTGTTTCTTCCTGAGCATCGACATCATGGGTGGAGCCTTCATGATGATGGGAGAAAGCTTCTCATCAAGACTCATCCAGATGACGTCCAGCCCTTACGTAGGCTTATTGATAGGAATCCTCTCTACCTCCATCATCCAGAGCTCCTCTGCCACCACATCAATAGTTGTAGCCTTAGTGGGAGGGGGGAGCCTGACCCTCTCAAGTGGTATCCCTATCGTCATGGGCGCTAACATTGGCACGACAGTAACAAATGCCCTCGTCTCCTTCGGTCACATCACCCGAAGGGAAGAGTTCAGAAAAGCCTTTGCAGGAGCCACTATCCACGATTTCTTCAATTTGTGGAGTGTCTTCGTGCTCTTTCCAGTTGAAATGAAATTCCACATCATTGAGAAAACAGC
>CAZFAR010000037.1:0-13227 GCA_964516825.1 uncultured Thermococci archaeon | reverse complement strand
TCTTTGGCTTTTTCCACGTCAGACTCTCTGATCGCTTCTAGCGTAAGGTCAAACATTCCTGTTATAGTGTCTTCAACTTCTTTGAAAATGTCAAAGTAGGAGGAAGGTTCAAGCTTTGCAGGATACATCAGCCCTAACTGAGCGAGATTCTTGCAGTAATCTCCAATCCGTTCGTAATCAATGACCATACCTGTCAAGATGAGGGAAGCTGAAACATCTGGAGAAGAATTCATGGCCAGATACTCCAGAATCTCCTTGCGAACCTCTGTCACTGCCACATTGATGATGCGATCCTCTCTGCTGACATCTTCAACCATTTCGTCACGGTCTTCTACCAAGCTCATTAGTGACTCCTCGTACATTGCTCTGGCCTGATTGTGCATTCGTTCAACAATCTCGAAAGCAGACTTCAGAATAGACCCTTTGCGTATAGCATCGATGAGTTCCTTGAACATCATGGAGATAATTTTACTATCTAGTTTAAATAGGTTGTGAAGACTTCATTTTACTCTCGCCATATCTCTCGAAGATTTACAGAAATGAAGAACTGAATAGTTTGGAAAGGATATAATAATGAGAAACAGGGTCTTCTTGGAGGCTTTATCTCGTCTGTATTCTGCTTCTGCATACTTTTTCCTGTTCTTTGCTCAAACTCCTGTAGACAAAGGCTGTTATGAAGAATGCTAGGGAGATTGATCCAAAGAGAAATGCAAGTAACCTTATTAAGCATACACACAACGTCTGATCATGAAGCTCATCTTCCTCGGAACAGCTGCTGGCCGCCCTACCAGAAAACGCAGCTTACCCTGTATAGCCCTCCAATACAATGGGGAGACCATTCTCTTTGACTGTGGAGAAGGCGCCCAAAGACAGATGATTTCTCTCCTTTCTCCCTCCAGGATTGAAAAGATCTTTGTCTCCCACTTTCATGGAGATCATTACCTAGGATTAGGGGGATTGTTACAGACCATGAGTCTCAACAAGAGAGAATCTCCCCTCTCAATTTACGGACCGCAGGGTGCAGCCCAGTTTCTGAAGAACTACTTCCATTCAGGACATTTTGGCATCAGGTTCCCTCTTTACTTCTACGAGATGGAAGAAGACACTGCAGAGGAAGAATTGTACAATATCAGATCCTTCCCTGTAGACCACGGAGTTCCTACCCTGGGTTTTGTATTTGAAGAAAAAGAAAAAAGAGGCCGTTTTCTGGAGGAAAAGGCAAAATCCTTAGGAATTCATGGAAGATTGTTCTCTGAAATTGAAGAAAAAGGATTCGTTGAAATTGATGGGAAAAAGATTGCCCTGGATGAGGTTACCGGTCCCAGGAGGCCTGGAAAGAAAATCGTTTTCTCTTCAGATACTGTACCATGTGAAAGAGTTATAAAGGAAGCTCGAAACTGTGACATACTCGTTCATGAGGGAACCTACATCACCGATGAGGATAGACATGGTACGTATCATGCTACCGTGAAGGAAGCCTGTGATCTAGCTCTGAGAGCTGGAGCAAAAAAGTTGATATTGACTCACGTATCACAAAGGTACGAAGATGAAGAAATCACAAGAGAAGCAGAAAAATATTTCCCTGAGGCAGTGGTAGCTTCCGATTTTCTGGAAATTGAAATATAGTCTCTACTCTGTATGTATTCTGCATTGTTACACGTGTAACATGCAGTGTGGGAAAAACCATTTAAAAGAAAAGAGAATGTAGAAACTATGAAGAACGCTTTGAGAGTAATCATCATCTCAGGACTCGTCATCCTGGCCGCAGGATTTGTTCCCTTAACAAGAACAGCAATAGTAACAGAAGAGAAAATATCAGAAGTTACTGAGTACAAAGAAGAAGTAAGAACCAGAGAAGAGCCTTATACTGAGGAAACAATTACAGGGACAGAAACGAGAGAAGAACCCCTCTTTCAGAAATCTGTTTTTGCGACGAGAGGTTCCACAGCAGGTGAAACATTTCAGCTGAAAGCAGGGGACATCATCAAATTCAAAGCCCATGCAGATGGTGAGATGATGATCTCCTTTACCGGGGAGGGAGAAATCTACATGAGTCTTGTAATCGGTACAGATATTGAAAAGGAGTTTACAATCAGGAAGGATGGGCAACATACTCTCTTATACTCATCTGCCTCAGTGACTGAAGATATTACCATCAACTTTGACATTGTCAGAGTGTATACGGTACCAATAGTAGAGAAGGTGGAGAAAACCAGAACTGTAGAATACACTGAAAAGGTTCCTTATACAGTGGAAGTTCCTGTCACAGAAGAAACTGCCCGGGAGGAGAAATATACCCTGAATTTTCTGAGATATGCAGGGACCGGTGTCATCACTTTTGGATTATTCCTGCTGCTTTTTGAACGGAAGCCTGAACCCAGAGGAAAAAGAGAGAAAAAAGGGAAAAAGCGAAAGAGAAAATGAAGAACAAACTGAAATCCTTTCTGGAAACCTATCAGGATGCAAATGGTAAATTCGTGTCAGAGAATCCTGTAAAATCCACTGCTGAGTATCTGCTGGTTCATCGGTTCTGTCCTCAGATCCAGGTAGGAGATACCGGGAAGGCCAAACAATTCTTGATAGACAGTTTGCCGCACTTTGCCTTTTACGATGTCAAGAAGGGGTTCGAGCACATGGAATATGTATGGCAGACTGCTGTGGGAATACCTGAGGAGACACTGCAGCTTTCTGGAAAGTTCTTGGAGCTTTCTGTATCCTGCCTGCCCGCTTCTGTGAAATCTTCACTGCTGTTGGTTCTTTTCATGCAGAATGTTCGTGATAAGAGAATAGGACATGTTCTACGGGAAGTAGTGAAATATCAAAAGAAACTATTTGAGAAAGTGTCACTGGAAACTCTCTATGAAACAACACACAATTTGATGACCTTTTCTCTTGCGAAAGAATACAATACAAAGGATATCATTTTCCAGAGCTGTATGTGGCTTTCTGAAAATGTTTTATTCTACAGTGATTGTATCGATTTCCTGGCAGAAAGTGTGGGAATCTTTTTATTATGTGAATATGAAGACCAGGAATTCATAAACAAATCCATTTCTTTACTAATAGAAAATCAGAATGAAGATGGAGGATTTCCTGTATTCAAAAAGGGAAGATCAGAGTTCCATCCCTCTTTGGTGGGGCTGTGGGCATTAACAGCATCTGAGCGTAGTTAGCAATGCTGAGTGTTATATACACGTGTAACAGCAATTCTGCCGACATTACCAACCCTTTTAAGTTTGTCAGTAGATACCTTCGCATGATAGAGATTGAGGCTGAATACTGGTTGAAGAATTTGTTGGCAGAAGATTTAGGGTTCGGCGATATCACTTCACAGCTACTGAAAGAAGAAAAAGGTTCTGCTTTTATCATGGTAAAGGAGGACTGTGTCCTCTCTGGGCTAAAATATGTGGAATATCTTTTTGAACTGCGCGGATTGCAGGTTGAATTGCTCTTCCAGGATGGAGAATTTGCAAGAGAAGGAGACAAAATTCTGAAGGTTTCAGGATTGTACAGAAATATCTTTGAGGTGGAGCGCACTGCATTGAATCTTTTGACCAGAATGTCCGGCATTGCGACACAGACTCATGAACTAATAGAAAAGGTCAAAAAAGTGAACCCTCATTGCAGAGTGGCTTCCACCAGAAAGACTGTTTTGAAATTCTTTGATAAGGAAGCAGTGGTAACAGGAGGAGGAGATTCCCACCGATTCAGATTGGATGATATGATCTTAATAAAAGATAACCATGTCAGAGTTTTGGGAATTGAGGAAGCGCTTAAGAGAGCAAGAAGGGCTTCATTCTCCAAAAAGGTGGAAATTGAAGTATCTAAAAAGGAGGATGCAGTGAAAGCAGTTGAATGTGGTGCAGATATCGTGATGTTGGACAATATGCAGCCAGAGACTGCTCGGGAGACAGTTGAGGCAGTCAGGAGAGTGAATCCACACATTCTTGTTGAAGCCTCTGGTGAAATAACTGAAGAGAATATTGGAAAATATGTAGAGGCAGGAGCAGATATCATCTCCTTGGGATGTATTACCCATTCGGTGAAAGCAGTCAACATGAGTCTGGAGGTTTCCTGTTGATCGGTTTTCAATCCTCTTTGTACAGGAGTGTGCTTTAGTGATTCAGATCACTGATTTGGTGAAACTGAAGCTTTGCCCTTACCGGTTTTATCTGGAGAAGATGAAGAAGAGGAAGACTCCTACGACTCAGGAGATATATCTGGGAAAGGTCTATCACAAAATTTCTGAAGAAACTGCCAGGAGAGAATCCCACATCATTGAAGAGCTGGAATCTGGATGCTCATCTCGTGAAATCTTCGATCTTCTGTATGCAGAATTCTGCAGAGTGATCAGGAATGTAATTCTGAGGAGAAAAAAGCAATTAGAGTCCCTGAACATTGATTATCAACAGTTGATGACAGGAATGAGAGATTATTATAAGAATGTGGCTATTGAAAAGGCAGTCTCTGTAAAGAGAGCTCTAGAAAAGAAAGAGATGGACATCATAATCGGTCAGGTAGAGTACTACATTGAGAACAGTGATCTGGGATTAGTGGGAAGGATTGATCGCATTGAAATCCATGAAGGAGTACTGCTCCCTGTAGAGATCAAGACAATAGAGAAGAGGCGTCCCACCTTCAGTGAGCTCCTGCAACTGGCAGGATATGCTCTCCTGCTGGAGAAGGAGAAGGGAACTGCCATATGTAGGGGAATTGTGGAATATCCTTCAAGAAGAATTCTTGTCGCTATACCTGATGCATTCAAAGAGTATGTCCTGCTGCTGAGAGATCACGCATTACAGATTTTGAATGGTGAGATTCCAGAGAAGGTGAGGACAGACAAATGTGATAGATGCCATTTTTACGATTCATGCTGGGGAAGAGATAATGCTCTGCTGGAGGACGGACTGTGAATGATTACTGGATAACGAAGTTCAAGAAGGAAGCTCTACCAAAAATCATTGAGGAGTTCCACCCAGAAAGGATATTACTGTTCGGATCTTGCATAAGAAGGGATGTGAGAGAAGAATCCGATTTGGATGTTATCGTAGTAGCTGAAGCATTTAGGGGAGTTCCTTTTTTAAAGCGGATGCCTCTGGTTGTGAGGAAAACAAGATTCCCAAAACATGTAGACTACATATGCTACTTCCCAGAAGAGTTTGAAAGGGTGAAAAAGACCTCCTCAGTGGTGATGGATGCGCTGGAAAATAGTATATCACTCGTGTAATCTGATAAGAAGAAATCCATGGAGCCATATACCTTTGCCTGAGAAAATAGACGAAAAGTGTGAGAGTACGTCTTCCGGTTAAAATCTAGTGTCTTCCCAGTTTTCGCACAGTAAGGTATCTTGGCACTTTCGATTTTTCAAAAATACATCCATCTGCGAATCTTGCTGCTTCAGTGATGTCATCTCGGGAAAAATGCACTGCTTTCTCACCCATTCCCGCTTCTATCCGGGACGCCATCCTGTAAGTATCCAGGGGTAGTCGTTGTATCTGGAACTCTAGGGCTGAACGGAAAATCCAGTGAAACAGAAATCCCAGCCTGCTTGCCCGATCGCGAAAGGTTGTAATTTTCTGAAAAGGCTTCTCAATCTTCTCCTTGATGATCAACGTTGCTTTTTCATCAAAAGAACCAGTCCATGTGAACCCTTCCCACCAGTGTGTCAGTCGCTCCGGGCTCAGAGGGGTAGGGGTTCCTCTGAGGTTGATATATCTCTCATCTCCTAATGATGAACTATCCAGAGGTAGGAGTCCTCGGAAAAAGTATCTGAGCTGGAATAGAGGTCCTCTATCCGGGGGAAGCAGTGGAGAAGGTGCATTGATTGCACCCACAGCTTCGTAGTGGCAGATATCAAATACAACTCTCACAGGCCTTCCTTTCTTGAGGTAAAGAAAAATGGGCACATAATCATTGGGATGCTCTCCTGGTAGTTTGCCAGAAAATCTGTCGAAAATACTAGGCATCCAGCGCTGGAATTTGAAATAAACAATGTACTGGATGCAGACATCTGCCCACGGTACTGAGCTCTCAATGAGTCGCCAGTACAATCCTCCCATATCTTCTGGAATGATGTTTTCAAAAAAGCTTTGAGGTTCCACATAATATAATTCTGGTGCAAATTTCAATGCCAAGGTTTCAAATTCGGGTCTCATGGACTACGTTCTTGCTAGAGAAATATAAGGTTACTTCTCTGTACAGATTTCTGCAAGCACAGCTTCCAAATGGTCCTCCAACAAACTTACTATCGGACATCGATCCTTCTCTAGCAGAAAGAGTTGTTTCCTGGATCATGAACACTCCTCAGTCCTCAAATGATCTGCGGGTCAGAAAAGTCCTTTACTGCCCGGTTAGTGTGAGGCTGTCCTCAATTAGCCAGTGCATCCTTCATGTTTCTAGCAACTTTTACAGCATTCTCAAATATTGGTTATCAATGTTGCTATTCAATAGGAGTATTTATATAGTCTTGATGCAATAACATTGGCATTCACAATAGTCTAGGGATGTGATGAAATGATTGAAAAGAAAAAGATAAGAAGCATCGTTGCTGGCACTATCGGCGGCACAATTGGCGGTACCATTGGAGGTACGATTGGTGGAACTATTGGAGGCACAATTGGTGGTACAGGGGAGCTCCCAGAGAACATCAGAGGGAAAATTTCAGATAAACTTACAAAAGAATGCACAGCCAAACTCACAGAGAAACTCACGGCAGAACTCACAGAAAAAGTCACAGAAGAACTCTCAGAGAAACTTGCTAAGCGCTAGAAAGGTATCTTGGAAATGGTCTCGAAGGTTCTTTAAAGAGATTACTTCGAGACCCTTTAGATTTTAAATTGAGGCTGTAAGTATGGAACGAATAAAAATGTCAAAATACATACAGATCGTGAAGAGAGCCAGGGATTATGCAGTATACCATTCTCTTTTTGGCAATCTTTGCCTCATTGACCAGGGTGGAATTGATTTCTTGAAATCATTCCAAGTCCCCCGGACAATCACTGAAACAATCCGATCTCTTGCCCACTACGACCCTTCAGAAATAAGAACCTACCTACGTGAACTGAAAGCACGATACTTTTTGGTTCCTGATGGATGTGATGAGTATGAGATCATAGATAATGACATTGCTGAACGTAAACACCACCTGAAAAGTGGATACTTGGTGCGGGCCCTCCAGCTCGTGGTGTCGAATGTCTGTAATTTCCGATGCACGTACTGCATCATAGACGACGCCTACAATTCAAGAGAACGTTCCGAATTTCAGCACAGTGCTTCAAATCAGCAGATGAGCTTCGAGGTTGCAAGAACATCAGTTGAAAAGCTTATGGAATTGTTGAGGGAGAATGGGAATGACTACTTGAATATAGAGTTCTTTGGTGGAGAACCTCTCATGAACTGGTCAGTAATAGAATCTATTTTGGAAACTTTCAAAAATGGTGAAGATGATGTTGGAATACTATACAGCATAACAACGAATGGGTCATTGATAACTGAGAGAATGGCAGAAGTCTTCAAGAAGTATAATGTTACTGTTGTTATTAGTTTTGATTCACCCGAAAACACAGAAAGGATCTGTGCTGATGGGGAAAACAGCATTGAACTCATAAAGCGAAGCCTTGACATTCTCAAGAGGAACGAGGCCTGTGTCACATTTAACTCAGTAATCTCGAGAGAGACAATTGAAGCTTTTGATGGGAGAAGCCTGGTGGATTTTGCTGTAAAGTACGGTGTACGAATGATTGGCCTCATTCTGGATCTAGACCTTGACTTCTACAGAAATGATGCACACAAAGAACAGGTCCTTGATATATTGTGGGACACGTATTCTTATGCAGAGACACGGGGAATGCCTGTGGTTGGGTATTGGCATCAGATATTCAGTCAAATCCTTGGAAGACAGGCAATCAACTTTTATTCAGGGTATAAGACGTGTCCTGCCACGGGATGCAAGTTGAGCGTTGAGCCTGCAGGGCATGTTTTCATATGCAAGTGCTGTTCGGGATATCTTGGACACATTTCACAGATTCAGGAAGTCTTATCCTCTGACATGTATGAGGAATATGCAATGAGAGCATATCGGAATGCTCCCGCATGTGAAGGGTGTGAGATTGAAGGGTTCTGTTCTGGTGTGTGCATGGGTTCACTGGAAAAGAAGTATGGCAGCCTACATCGTGTAGAAGACAGCTCGTGCGATATATTCAGGAGAATAACAAGGAAGCTGATACAGAATCTTGACAGAAGCGAAGCAGATCTCCTGTACATGCCAAGACTGCCTGAGGTGAGGACGTGAACACAGATGAGAGCCTCCAGACCTCAAAATACGTGAAAGTTGTTCCAAGGGAAGAGGACTCAGTTGTATACCATTCTCTCTTTGGAGGCATATGCATCGTGGACAAGGAAATCTCAAAGCTAATTGAGCTGTTTCAATCACCAAAGTCTCTGAATGAGATAGCGGCTACCGGAGAGTATTCAGCTGAACAACTTGAGTCATTTGTACGTGTTTTTAAGCCGAGACATTTCCTGGTCAATCCTGATTTTGACGAATATGATGTGATTGAACAGAAGATTGCTCACAGGAAAGAACATCTACACACAGGTGAACAGATAGGTGTTGTCCAACTTGTCGTTACAAATCTCTGCAACTTCAGGTGTACATATTGTTTTACTACCTCACTCTACTCTTCTGAAAAAAGGCTTGAATTGCAGTCATCTGAAGATAACAGGCTCATGGAGATTGAAACAGCAGATAAGGCCATAAGGGAGGTAATCAGAATGATAAGAGAATCGGGCGGAAAGTCACTGCACATACAGTTTTTTGGGGGAGAGCCTCTTCTGAATTGGAGTGTAATCAAGTCCGTACTGGAAACTTTCAGTGATGGGAGTGAGTATGGCATTGAAATAGGGTACAGTATTGTCACCAATGGATCTTTGATCAGGAAGGAAATGGCAGGCTATTTCAAGAAGTACAATGTGCCAGTTGTTGTCAGTTTCGATTCTCCAAAAGGAAAAGACAGGATATTCACGAATAGGAAGAATGGTCTCCATGCGATCGAACAGGGACTGTCGATTCTGAGAGAAAACAGTAACAAAGTCGTGTTTAATTCTGTTCTATCAGGGGAGACATTTGATTATTTTGGCACAGATCTTGTTGATTTTGCATTGAAATATGGGGTGTCAGAGATTGGAGTCCTGCTTGACCTGAATCCTGAATTCTATGAGAACAGGAAAGTCGGAGACATTGTTGATAAATTGTGGAAGTTGTACACGTATGCAAAGGAAAACGGAGTACTTGTCACTGGATATTGGCACATAATTTTTCAGCAAATCATAGCTTATGAGCATCTCAAGGATCGGGGGTACAAGACATGCTCGGCAACAGGTTGTCAGCTGAGTATAGAACCTTCAGGTGATGTATTTGCGTGTAAGGGATCTTCTGGTTATTTTGGCCACATATCACACCTTCCAGAATTCCTGTCCTCGGAACCATATCGAAGCTACGCAATGAGGGCTTACCGGAATGCTCCTGCGTGTGAAGGGTGTGAGATTGAAAATTTTTGCTCCGGATTTTGCCTTGGGCCACTTGAAAAAAAATACAACAATATATATGTTATTGAGGAAAAAACCTGTGAAGTGTATAAAGAAATAACAAGAAGGCTGATAAGAGATCTTGATAGGAGTGAAGTAGACACATTTGTCATGTATGGGACTGCAGCCTGCTAATCACATCCTGCACATTCAATGATATCAAAAATCGGTGGATAATTCAGTTAATCACATGGTATATGACTCTGTCAAAGCATCATGATGGGAAACTACTCCCCACTTCTTCAGACAACAAGAACCTCAGCCAATGAGATGACTCCCATCACAACTCTTCTCGCTTACGAATCCTTCTCTGCAGCTTCCAAAAGAAATGCCACACTCTTGACACCGTTCCTTCAACGCTCCCAGCAATTCGGCCCTCATATCTGCAGGCAAATACATCGCATTCCCGATCCTCTCTGTACAGAGTAGTTTCAGTCTTTCTGTAACATCAGGAAAAACCTTTGTCATCCTCTTTACTGCATCAGGCCGTAACTTCAGCGTAGAAGCTGTCACATGACCGACAAACTTCACCTCATCCAAGATCTCAAAGGGATCAGTTAACCCTGGAATTATGGGATCAATCCTCACAGACACTGGAATACCATTATTGTTCAGAATCTTCAAAGCTTCAACTCTCCTGGCAGGTGAAGGAGCCCCAGGCTCTAGTTTTGACGCAATAGACTCGTCCACAGTCGTAATCGTTACTGCTACACAGCAAATTGACCTTTTCAGCACATCAATATCCCTTAATACAATATCAGACTTTGTCACAATCTGGAACTTGATATCTCCCCGCGAGAATAACTCAATAACCCTTCTGGTCAACAGCAATTCCTTCTCCAGTCGTGGATACGGGTCAGAGCTATTGGCCATAGACACAATTCTTTTCCTGTCAATTCTCTTCAATTCTCTCTTTACCTGTTCAATCACGTTCTCTTTCGGCCTGCAGTAAAATGCATTTCTTATGTACCCTGTAATATAGCAGTATACACAGCAATGATCACATCCTGTATATGGATTCAGGGAATACTTTGGAGGACATGTACACATTTCGGACTTCCAGGGATCAAATTCTCTGATAATCATTTGCTCTTCTACATTTTCCTTCATTAAAAAGGGTGTCCCTCAAGGTTTGACCAATGCTTGATTACTCAACTGTTATACGTGTAACAATATTGCCAGAAAAGTGTTACCTGATATGGATAGTTTCATTATTTCAGCACACACAATCAATCACTCAAGACAATTCACCAGTTTCAAGTTCTCTTCAGTCAGAAACTGTGTCTTACTCCCGAAGACTAGACTTCTCTCTTTTGCTGGATTTCTTACGATCTCTTCAATCTCTCCTACCGGATTTTCAGAAACCTCAAAAACCTTCTCTGAGTCATGATACTCCAGCGCATTTATCAGACAGTAGTCAAGTATCTCTGCAAGAACATTCTCCCTGATTTTCTTCTTGGAGTAACCCCTCCTTTTCAATCTTTCACACAGAATTCTCGGCTCGCACCGCAGCACAAAAACTAAATCCGCGTCAAACATCTCTGCAAAATGCGAATCAATGATAATGTTATCCATTTTCTCTATTTTTTCCCTTACAATGTCCACATCCACGACTCCTTCCTCTCCAGTAGCACCCATCTCTAAAGCAATCCTTGCTATTTCAACATGGTTCAGCTTCAGCACCTTGCTCAATTCTTTTGCCGTGATCGTCTTTCCTGTACCAGGTGTTCCTGTCAAAGCAATTCTCATGAAATCACTTTCCTTCCATACCATATATACTATATTTCAAGTTTCAGTACTTGAGCTTCTTTCACAGCCTGAATGTTACACGTGTAACATCTTGACAAGCAAAGAACAGAGAAAAAATGTTCAATTTCAAAAGCCTTCTTTAGATGCGGATCACAATCCCATGCCTTTTTGCTTCTTTGATGATACCTCTCGTCTTCTCCAGCTCTTCAAATTCTTTCCGCGTGTAAGGTAACCCTTCAAGAAAATAAGGAAGTCTCCAATGCTTATGTAGAAATACTAACCGATCCACAAATTTCATTGTGCTGAACTTATCATCAATAACAATCAAATCCACATCGCTCCGCTCCAGATTTTCACCTGTAGCCCTTGAACCAAATAGAATAGCTTCTTTCGCATCTATACTCTTTAAGAAATCCTTTACTTCTTCGATAAGTTCTTGCTTATCCATTTTTCACCTCTTTCGCTCTTTCTATGGCTTGCTTTGGGGATGCTCTGCTTCTTTGCGCATGTTCTTTGATATAGCTATGAGTTCTTAAGAGTTTCCTCTTTCTACTCAAGACTCAATGCTGGTCATGCAGACTGCCACTCCACCTGCAGGTAGCAGTATAAGGATTTCTGGTTCCTTATTATGAACAATTGAGAACTTCAAGACCCATCTTATGCTGCAAATCAAGCATTTACATGATTTGATTATTTTAATGTGTCATATTGTCCCTAACATTTATATAGAAGGCAATCCAAAAAAAACAGGTTGGTCAATTGAGTAGATTAACTGATGCACAGAGAAGTGAGATTCACTACAACATTTACGAGCAATTGGTTGAAGACGAAAGAATACCGCTCACCAATATGGCAAAAAACCTGGGCCTTGCCAGGAATACTGTACGTTTCCACTACAACTACATGCTGGAAAACGAGATTCTCCTTCCACCAAGTCTGAGGCTGAAAATGTTCAGTGATTTCAGAGAATATGTTTATTTTCTGAATTTTGAAAAGCCTGTTCGTGTCTTTCAAGAACTGGAAGCCGATTCCAGAATAATCTATCACAATGTGACTGCAGGCGTCTTCAATATGGTCGTAATTGCAGATTCCCCCATAGATTTTGAATCTCATCCCAATTTCAGGGAGTGTATACTCCAGGGCCCTCGAGGTGACTGCTATTTTCCCCATATTTCAAGAGATACCTACGAAGAAGCATTCTACAAAATCAAGAAGACTATCGAGGAGGAGGGCCTTGAACCATCTCTCTTGCCTACAGAGTTTCGACACCGTGAAATCATATGGACAGATTTGGAATGGAAGCTCTTCTATGACCTGAAGTATGATATGAGGAGAACGTTCACTGAGATTGTGAAAAAATATGGGATTTCAAAATGGTTTTTTTACCAGTCTTATGAGCGTATCAAGCAAAACTGCATCAGAGTCGTTTCTTTCTATCCTGATGGACGCCTGAATTATTCTGATTTCTACTTCGTCCTTAAGACAAAATATGAGAAATCTTTGACAGATCTGTTAATGCAGCTTCCTTGCAGCAGTATGTTCGTGCATGTGGGGGATCGCATGGTAGCATGGATCAACATTTTGAGGACTTTCCCATTCAGTGAATTCTTCCGTCTTCTCCAATGGATGGATGATACTGGGATAGTGGAGGATATGATGCATGCACTTGGATTCTTCACACCATCTGCACCACTAGATTCCAGGAAGAAACGTCTGACATCCCCCTGAACAGGGCTGAATTCCAGTGAAGATATTTCGAGCTGTATGCAAGAGGTATTTTTGTTACACGTGTAACACTTCGATGTGCAAAAGAAAAAAGAAGCAAAAACTGACTGAACATTTACTTCAGATCGGCCTTGTTATACTTTCCTGTAGGAATGACCTAAATGGCAC
>CAZFAR010000036.1:0-14545 GCA_964516825.1 uncultured Thermococci archaeon | reverse complement strand
GGGTACATCGGCCCAGGTTTTTCAGGAAATATAACATTCGAATTAGTAAATGAAAGCAAAATCCCAATTCCTCTTTATGCGGGATTAAGAATCGCACAAGTTGTCTTTTATGAATTAAAGTACTCTACTCAGGCATTGTATGAAGGAAAATATCAGGAATCAATTGGTGCAGCAAGTAGCAGGTTCTTTGAAGACAGCGAATTTGAAGTGATAAAAGATCTGAGCAAGAATATTAGAGTGGGAGAATTCCTTGAATTCTTAAAGAATTTTGATGATTTAGAAATGAGGAAAATAATGATCAAGGCATTCCGAGAATTTCTAGTAGAATATAAAGATTATGAAAAAGAGGACATTCTAAAACAACTGAAAATAGCAGTCGAGAAATCATAACCCCAATCACAACCCACAATGCTTTAAATGCACTGTGTAAGAGAAAAATCATGATTCAGGCAGTGACCTTCGATCTGTGGGATACCCTTGTACTGAATTCCCGAGAACGAGAATTAAGAGCCCAAGAAATAAGGGAAGAGCTCCTGCGCAATGCCCTGAATGGGAAAGTCTCCAGAGAAGTGCTCGCGGAAGCTCTGGATCAATCATGGTCTCAGATTCAATCTGTGCGCAAAACGTTAAAAGATGTCCCCACTTCTGAGCAGCTTCGCATCCTGAAGAAGATTCTAAATGTAGAATGCGATCTGGAAAAGCCGTACACAGAAGCAATTCTCTATGCACCCCCCTGCATCAATCCCTACGCAAAACAGATACTCACACAGCTAGAAACGAAAAAAGGCCTCATCTCCAATACAGGAAGAACTCCAGGAAAGGTCTTACGATCTCTTCTATCTGAAATGGACATTCTGAAGTTTTTTGATATTGCTGTGTTTTCCAACGAGGTGGGATTCCTGAAACCCCATCCTGAAATCTTCAAGCAAGCAGCTCAGAAACTGGGCATCCCCCTTTCCAATATCCTGCATGTGGGTGATGATCGTACAACAGATGTTGAAGGTGCCCACCGCACAGGAATGCATACCCTTCTTGTGGAGGAGCCTGCTGATCTCTTAAAGGTTGTGGAGCTGGTCCAATGATTGATAGAAAGGAAATTGCGGCCAGGGTCATCATATTCAGTACTGTCTACATATTGGTAGCAGCAGTAGCGGTCTTCTATTTTGGACGGGAATGGTTGCTGATCCCTATTGTCTTCGTGGTTGTCTTGTGGGGATTATACGTGTACCGGATGAATGTGAGGGTCCTCGGTATGCCAGTACAGACCCTCGGTGTTGAAGGATTAGAAGGACGAGCACTTACTGATATCCATGAAGAAGGAAAGGTCAAAGTGAGAGGAGAAATCTGGAGTGCAAGAAGTGCACAGAAAATTGAAAAAGGAAAAAAAGTAAGGATTTTGAATCGAAATGGTATAGTTATTGAGGTGGAGCCTGTTGAGGATTAAGGAGAGGGCAGAAGATTTTATAGTGGAAGAAATCCTGACAGTCAAGCATGAAAAGAATAGCTGTATAGTATTTACTCTGGAGAAAATTGACTGGGAAACCATAGCAGTTGTCAAGGTATTAGCACGGAAATTGAGAATTTCGCAAAAAAGAGTCGGGTATGCGGGATTAAAAGACAGGAGAGCAGTAACAAGACAGAAGATATCAGTTTCTGGTATTTCCAAAGAGCAGTTAGAAGAATTGACCATTCCACGGGTGAAAATCTCAGACATTGAAAGAGGAGATCCAATAAAGTTGGGAGACCATCAAGGCAACAAATTCAATATACTGGTGAAAGATGCTGTAGCAAGCATTGAAAGAATAGAGAAAGTGAAACAAGGATTTCCCAACTACTTTGGAAAGCAGAGATTTGGTGACCTAAGGCCCATTACCCATGAAGTGGGCAGAGAGTTGATAAAGGGGAATCTTGAGGAGGCAGCTCTAATCTTTCTTGCAAAACCGTTTCCAGAAGAAAAGCACTACTCAGTCCGAAAAGAGCTCTGGGAGACCAGAAACTTTGAAAGAGCAAAAGAGGAGTATCCCAAAACGTTAGTATATGAACGTGCCGTACTAGATCGAATCCATTTAGGAGCCAGAGAAGGGTTCAAGGCCTTGCCGCTGCGATTGAATACTTTATTCATCCATGCATACCAGGCATACCTTTTCAATATGATTCTGGAGAGACGGTGCAGAGAAGTACCAGTAGCTGAAGTAGAAGAAGGAGACATAATCATAAACTGGATGAACGGGAAGAAGGTAGTCACATTTGCTGGAAAGCACAACATAGACAGAGTTTCAAGAGAAGGGCTGTGTGCAGCTGCTCCCATAGTGGGGTACAAGACTGTGGTGAGAGGGCGAATGAAAGATATTACTGAGGCTGTATTGGAGGAGGAAGAAATCAAAAAAGAGGATTTTCACGTAAAGGAGTTCCCAGTCCTTTCCAGCAGAGGAACATACAGGGAGATTCTGGCCAGAGTTTCTGATTTTTCCTGTAGAACTGAGGAAGAAGGAGTCAGACTGAAGTTCTTCTTACCCAAGGGTCAGTATGCCACTATTTTTCTTGAAGAAATCTTTGGAGAAGAAATGGACTACGGGCATAGATCATGGAAATAGTTACGCACAAGAGATTCGTGAATGTTACACGTGTAACAAATACGTGATGAGTCGACCCCTCGACACAGAGTTATATAAGGATTAGTTTTCGTGTGAATGCAGGTGCTATCATGGCAAACGGAAGAAAAGGTATAGGAAAGGTACTCTCTGAAGCGCTCGACATTATCGCAGCGAACCCTCTGATAATTGTACTTTACTTGATACCTCTGGTACTAATTGTGATTGGACTTGTTACAGCGGTTGGAGTGTTCGTTTCAAGAGCAACAATGTATCGAGGATTTGAAATCGATCCAAGGTTCTTCCTCAACAGTGCACTGGCTTTCCTCGGATTTGCTTCTATATTTGGGATAATTGCCTGGATATTTGGCATAGTAGCTGATGCATTCGCCATCAACATAACGTACAATGTAGCACATGGGAAGAAAGTGACACTATCTGAAGCATGGAATCAAATAGGAGCAGGAAAGATTCTAGTATTGCTGGTCGTCTCCATAATTACAGCAATATTGACAATACTTGGATTCTTTGTTTTCTGCATCGGTGCTCTCATCGTGATGATACTGCTTATCTTTGTCAAACAGGGTATTGTTGTAGATGATCTTGATCTTGGAGCTGCGTTCAGCAACAGCTACAACATAGCAAAGAATAATTTCTTCGATATTCTCATACTGGTGCTGATATTCTTTGTACTAACAATAATCATGTTTGCAATCCCCTGGATCGGTGGAATTCTGGCTATTTTCGTAGGAATGTACGCTACTGTGGCATACACTGTGCTGTACCTTGATAGAAAGTAGATTCTTCTTCTTTTTTTTATTTTAGTCTTCAAGGGGTTCAGGCATCACATAAAAGTGGCACTGCTGATGTAACCTTCTCTCGTATGTTTTCATGGGATCTCAATGTTGCTACACGTGTAACATGATGATCCAATTGAAGAGGAACTACTTTGGAAAGGTTGCCTCTTCAACTGATCAAAGTGAGAATCCTTTTATAATAAGACTTCCATGCAGGTCCATGTATGTCAATCTAGGGTTTGACCCAGACCCAGAACAGTTTATTATAGCTTCATTTCATTTAGAGTCTGAAAATGTATTGAAATGTGCAGGATTTCTGGCAGCCGAATCGTCTGTTGGCACCTGGACTGAATTGACAACAATGAAGAACAGGATTGAAAAATTGAAAGCTGTAGTCTTCAGGAAGGAAGGTAACTTCATCCAGGTTGCTTACCCTCTGGATTTGTTTGAGTATGGAAATATTCCCTTATTACTATCAGATGTAGCAGGAAACATTTTTGGGCTTGAATATGTATCAAAACTAAGATTATTGGATCTAGACTTCCCCAAAGACTATATCAGCTCATTTCCAGGGCCTTTGTACGGTATTGAAGGAGTGAGAAACATTTTGAAGACAGGGGAAAGGCCTCATGTAGGAACCATTATCAAGCCAAAGATGGGGCTCAATCCTGAAGAGACAGCAGGAGTAGCATTCGACGCGTATACAGGAGGATGCGACTTTGTAAAGGATGATGAGAATTTGTCTGATCAGAAGTTCTGCCCCTTTGAGGAGAGGGTAGTAAGAGTGCTGGAGGCAGCAGATAAGGCAGGGGAGGAGACAGGGGAGAAGAAAATGTATGCTCCAAATGTGACATCTCCACAATTCATGGAACGAGCACAATTCGTGAAAGATCATGGTGGTGCCTGCATCATGATCGATGTACTGACTGCAGGGTTCACAGCTGTGCAGTTACTAAGGAGTACGGGCATGGTGATTCACGGACACAGAGCCATGCATGCAGCAGTTACAAGAGATCCACGCCATGGTATAGAGATGGTAGTCTTTGCAAAGCTGGCACGATTGGCTGGAGTGGATCAACTGCATATTGGAGCTGCTGTAGGTAAAATGAAAGGATCCAAGAAGGAGATACAGAAGATACGGGATGCAATCACTGAGGATATTGGATTGAAGAGAGTTTTTCCAGTAGCTTCCGGTGGATTGTACCCTGGCGTAGTTCCTGAATTACTGGAGTTCATGGGAAATGATGTCATCATCCAGGCGGGTGGGGGTATTCACGGACATCCTGATGGAACGTATTGTGGTGCAAAAGCGATGAGGCAGGCAGTAGATGCAGGAATGAAGAAGATATCTCTTACGAAATATGCTGAAGAACATGGAGAGCTGAAGAAAGCTCTGGAGAAATGGGGGTCGTCTAGAGTGCGAGGATGAATTTCACGTGTATCCCTATACATTTCCTTTTTGGTTCTCCTCTTTCGGCTTTTCTCTTCTTACTTTGTATTTTTCTTCTCTGTGACAAGCTATCAAGTAATAGAACAAATAATGAATTCCAAGCCAAAAAATCAGCAAGCAAAGAGTGATTGCCATTTCTATCATTTGATATACAGGCAATCCCACTACGAGCAGCAGACTTCTGTTCATAACTATTAAGAGAGGAATCCTGCTCAAAACATAAAATCCTCCTGCCAGCAGCACACTGTTAATGAAGGCAGCCAGCAGAACAATCCAGAAAAACCAACTTCGGTACGATTCACGGAAAGGAGGAGTTTCTTGATCGTAGTCAGGCAGAACCAGAAATTTCTTGATTTCAGAAATCTTGAGTGGTTCCTTTCTGTCTTTTTCTACAAAATAACCTCTCAGAACATTGATAACCCTTACATAAAGAATCATTTCCATTCTCACTCCTACAAGTGAAAAGAAAATAATGGACCCTACCAGGGAGATCAGAACAGCCAATAATCCAATTCCTGCCAGAAAAGCAGATGAAGGAAGATCTAATCCAATTTCTTGGGGCTTGAGCAAAACAGTAATTACGGATGCTCCAACACCGATGACTGCAACGTAAAACTTGAGCAGATCATTTTCCTGTGTAAGGTATTCTCCGTAGATCTTAACCATCTGGCGGTATTCTTCCAGCATGAAGTCATGAGCATTACCCATGATGCTATGTATGAGGAGAACATTATAAGGCTTTTGTAAGATTATCAATGCATGAGGACAATTGAGGTTGTTACACGTGTAACATGCACCATTCTTTTTCTTTGTCAACAGATTCATCGTGAAAAAGATTTCTTAACGATATCTCATTTCTTATTCTGCAAGCTGATGCATCCTGAATTGGACGAGCAGTCTGCTTATGAGGGACACAACCTCTGTAGATTTAATGAACTCTTCGAGGTGAAATTCCTGTGACCTAACCATCTTCAGGTACATTCTCAAGAAACGAGCTATATCAAAAGCCTGGAATCTTTCCTCCAGCATTTCTTTCACTTTCATAAGTTCTTCTGTTTCCTTGATTCTCCTGTCCTTTTTCATGGCTGAAAAATTCTCTACCACATGGATGAATACTGAGTGATCTCTTCTCTTCTTCAGGAATGCTTTGGCCATCAATGACAGCTTCTGAGGAGGAATCTCACTATGCAGCAGCAAAAGCAGGGACAGAAAGTTGAGGCTGGCTTCAGTAACGAATTCCTTAGCCTTTTCCTGATCCAAATGTTGAATATCTTTGGCATTCTCCAGCAGCCTTTCGCCTACCCTTAGCAGGGTCTCAACCTGATGTATGATCTCTTCTGATGAGGTAATAAGAAATCTGTCTTCCAGCATGTTATCAATGAAGGTCTCAATGAAGCTGTTCTTAAAAGAGGTAATGGGCAGCCCCTTCAGGCTAGTGATAACATCTTCAGCAAGCAAGTTCCGCATTTTTGCAGAGAGCTCGATTCCCTTGGTTTTGGCTGTTCTGTCAATGAGATCCTTTAATGTGGAAAAGTCGATGGAAGCTGTTCCTTCATCTGTGATGATCTGTTTTCTCAGTCTGTACTGAATGTAATCCCGATATCTCTTGGCCAGTGCTCCCGTTTTATCTCTTTTCTGCAGTTCTTCTCCAATGATCCTGGTCAAATCGGAGCTCTTGACATTTCTTTCCGAATCTAGAGGGAGGCTCTTACTCACTGCATCCAGAAGGTCGAGAAGCTGATAGAAGGTGAGAAAGCCTTCCTGGTGCAGATGCTTGCTGGAAGAGGTCTCAAAGGTGCGGACTACACCGCATTTGATCATGGACTCGATCAACTGTCCTATTTCAAATTTCTCTTTTAAGTCCTTTGGATGAATGATCTGGTTGATGTTCTCGTCGTAGAAGCGTGCAAACAGGGTTTCAAGATGAACATTCCCCCTCTCCAGCTCTCGCAAGATGAGCCTTTCGACAGAAGTTCTTCTTCCCTGTAAAATGTCGGGCAACTGCCCTCGAGCAAGGATAATCAGGTCTTCTTCTAGGGTGAATATTTTCTGTTTTCCCTTTCCCTCTGAGGAATGAAGGATTTTCATCTGCTCCAGAATATTCAGCAACTGTCTGATGTAGTTGTCATCTTTTTCCAATTCCTGTCCGATTCTCCTTCCATAAGTGCCTTCTTCACAGTCGATCAATCCCAAGGCACACAGGAGAGCACCTGTGGTCTTCCCCAGGATCTTGAGGACCAGGGCTGTTCTGTAGGGCTCTTTGAATTGCCCATCCTCCTGAATGTCATTGAGGGTGATGGTTTCACCATCGTGGGTGACAACTTCTCCAGATAAAAGCTTCTGGAGCTCATTTCTGTTGAGCCCATCCATGAGGAGAAGTCTCTTCGTTATGAGATTTATTGGTATCCCTCCTTGCATACAGTACAAATGTTTGCCATATAAATGTTATGCATCGATTCTGTATGCCATAGAAATCTTATGGAAAATCAAACCATAAATGCAATTATTTATGTATCTCTGGTACAATAATAACTTTTATCGCCGAAATGCTTATAAATAGCCATTCAAATATTAATACAGGCAGTTATTGCCCTAAACACAAATAGAAGGAGGGATCATATATGAAGACTGTCACTATAAGAGGAGTGTCTGTAAAGGCATCATTCCCCAAGGGAAAGACCGATGTGAGCACTGCTGACTTTCCGGTCAGCCTTACTGCAGGGGCAGTGCCCAGCATTGGAGGTCGGCTTGCCATTGACAATGAACTGGCAAGGATGAAGTACTGCGTTTGAAGGTGACAGCCCCTGTCATGCTCATCCATAATCCTCTTTTTTTCTTTTTTTGTATAGATTCTGATAATTTTGCACTTCTACATTTGTTGTGCATGACAAGACTAATCTATTTCTCTACTTAAGGTGAACTGGAACCCAGCTCATACCCCCGTTAAAGAATAGTAGTCAAACTGTTACACGTGTAACATGAATTCCTCAGAGAGGACTAAGATGTTTCGATTGTTACACCTGCAACAATTTCTCGAATTTCGGGTCAAGACTCTCTGCAGTTTTCCTGCAAAGAAGCAATTCTCTCATTTCTATTGTTCCTCCTCCAGATTCCCAAAATTCTCTTTGATCCCCACAGACTGTGGATTTCAGAAATATTAACCAGATTCTCGTAAATGTCAATAACATTGAAGGAGTTCCCGTACAAACTTCTCACATATTGACAGGATACAGCATTTGCATTAGAGATTATCGTATTATCAACTCTGGTAGCATAAGGGTAGGAAGAGTGGCCAGTCAGAACGATGTCCACCCCTAGATCACATAGAGATTTCAGAACATCTCCTGCATCTTCTAATAATCCCTTTTCCCTGATGTGTGGTAAAGGGACCACATTATGATGCAGGAATACGATGCTTATTTCCTGTTCCTGTTCTCTGATGACATCTTCCAGGTTCTTCAGTCCAAATCGTCCTACCGCACCCACATCTGAATCATACTGCGAAGAATTCACTGCATGCACCCTGAACAATGGAGTTTCAAAGCCCTGGTCCCATCCCCCTGTCAGCTGTGGAAACAACTCATAACCAATGTAGTTAATGTCTCTGGGTCCAGGAGTGTACACGATTGGCGATTGAACCATTTCCAGATACTTCTGTGCCAATTCGTAGTTCTGGGGAATGCCCCTCTCCACTATGTCTCCGCAGTGTATGACAAGATCCGGCCTCAAGGAGTTTATTTTTCTGACTGCATTCTCGTACTTCCTCTTTTCAAATATCTCGCGATCAGAAAAAAATGTACCTGCAATCTGAACTATTCTGGCCAATTTTTTCCCTTCTGAAATGAAGATTTCACTCTTTATTCGAGGATAGCTGTATTCTTTAAAGGATTCAAATCGTATTATCTTAACTGTTATCCTCTCAGGTGCAATATCAATTTGGTTGTAACTGCACACATCTCCTGCTCTCACTTTCTTGCAGGACATGCATCCTGCATTGGAAATGACCATGTCATTGACAGTGGCAACATTGGGGTAGTGCCTGTGACCTGATAGAACGAGATCCACATCATACCTCTGGAATAGATCCATCAGATCCCCTGCATTAAAAAGGACGTTCCTTTCTGTTCCCGCTTTCGGGACAGGAATCAGATGGTGATGGACTGCCACGATCTTCAGCTTCTTATAACTGTATTCAACGAGTTTGCTCTTGAGCCATTCGAACTTGCTGCTTCCCACTCTTCCTTCGTTCCTGTCAGGAATGGAGCTGTCCACGTAGATGAGGATGTAGTCCTCTTCTTCATGAACACCATTCAGTACCCCAAAATACTCTTCAAACAGCTCGTACCCCACGTTTCGGCTGTCGTGATTCCCTGCCATAAAAATTACAGGTTTTCCGATTTTTTCGATTAAAGTTCTTGAGTATTCGTATGCTTCCCTCAGCCCTGTATCAGTAATGTCACCAGTATGTACCACCAGATCAAAGGGTTTTGAATTGATCTCCTCTACCATCTGGAAGAATCTCTCTTTTTGAAATTCCCCTCCAAGAGTGATGTGCGAGTCTGAAATGTGAGCAATCTTCATGCTACTCACTGGAGATGACTGTTTCTAGCAATTGCTTTTCAGGATCTACCAGATCCTTCAGTGAGAACAGTCCTGTAATGTGTCCTTCTTCTGTTATGAGTACGTGGCGAATCTGGTGCTGCTGTACTAGTTCCAGCACTTTGTACACTGGAGTATCAATATCTGCAGTAATCAGATCGCGAGTCATGATCTTTGAGACAGGTTCAAGATATGACAGCCCTCTTGCTACTACTCTTTCTATGATGTCTCCCTGCGTGAAGAATCCTACCACCTTCTCGTTGTAGACGACCAGAGATCCCACACGGAACTCTACCATTTTCTGACATGCTCTCTGGATGTTCTCGTTTTCAGTGACTCCAATCAACTTCCTGGTAGTATACTGCCTGATGGGAACTGAAAATCTATTCATGGGTTTCAGCCTCCTTCTGCAATGTGTCGTAAATTGTATTCAGAATCTGGGTGACAGTCCCTTCTGATGTTTTATTCTCCAGTACAGGGACTTCGTACTTGTGAGCTCTTCCCACGATATGCTCCTGCACCTGCCTGATTCTGTCGATCTCCTTGATATACTCATCGGGTGGCCTCTTACTATCCTTTGCACGGGCATGGAATCTGTTGATGTGCTCCTCTTTATCTGAGAGCTGCAGAACGAAATGAAAGATTGCCTCCCCAGGAGGATGGATGTACCCTGGAACCAGGTGGATTCCTTCAATTACCAGGCTCATTCCTTCAGTAAGAGCTCTCTGAATGATTGCATTGACTCCTACACTCACATGGGCAACCTGAAGTTCAAAAGCATATATAACTGAGCTCAGATAGGAAGAAGGTGCCTGGATTGCTTTCCAGGCATCAAAAGAGGATGCATGTAATGTGGGAAGCAAATCTCTGGATACCATTTTCCGCATGACCTCTCGCACAATATCTGTCCCGATAATGGAATGTATTCCCAATCTGTAGCTTATTTCGAATGCTACAGTAGACTTACCAATGCCGGTGGCTCCACCAAGCAGAATGATGATAGACCGCTTTTTCTCCCGTAATGAATGCCACATCCTGTAGTAAGAAGCAATATGAGTGTGTCCTGCATCCAGAAGAATCTGATACGTCATCATGGTCAAGTCTTCTTCAGTGATTGTGTCGGTTCGGGAACCTACAATCTTCTGTCTGATGTCTTCTGCCAATTTGTAGGCTTTGTCCACATCCAGACCTGCTTTCATCAATGATCCAGCCATGATGCCTTTGGAAAAGGGTGTCACGTACTTTTTGCCGACAACTTCTATCAAGAAGACACCTCCCTTGCCAAGTCTACTACTGCGCTTTCTACATTTTCAACATTGCCTCCTACAACATGAGGAACATTATCCATATAAACGATGTCAAGTCCTTTATTCAGTGCTTCTCTAGTGGCCACATCAATAGCTGAGGCCTTAATTTCAGTCAAGAGTGTATCTGCATGGGGGAGGAACTGCTCCAGATCTTTTCTGATTTTCGGTCTATTAGAGAGGTAAGGAGAGGCTCCTACTACTGTGCAGCTGCAGGTTTCCTCGAGATAGGGGACGATGGTTTTCTCCAGAATCAAGGGCGGTGCAGTAGAAGTCAAGACGACTTTTCTTCCTGTAAGATCACCCAGAGGTCTGGGTCTAAAGACGCAGTGAGCCTGCTTCACTCCGGGATTGATGCTCTCTATAGCCTTTTCTACGTCTCTGACCTTTTCAGGTGAAGCCATGGGTTCCTCACACATCATGACGAAAATCAGATCTGCTATAAGGATTCTGAAAGGACCAAAATATCCTCTGATGAACTCTATAGGTTGATGAGCTCCTACGATAACCACATTTCTGTCAGTGTGAACAGGAGGGAGAGTAACACCAGAACCTTCCATTATGATGAAATCAGCATCTAATGTATTGGCAATTTCAGCTCCTCTGACTACGTTAGACACAAAGGGAGCCCCTGCCATTCCGCCTCCGCACCTTCTGCAGCCCACAGTAACCACTCGAGAGATTAGAGCGTTCTCCCAGTGATCCGAGGCTGCATGCTTTCCTGAATCTGCCTGTTTCAGAAGGTACGAAGGAGTGAGTTCGATTTGGTCCCCTCGAATGACTTCAGGCTGTGGAGGTCCACCCCTTCCCATAGTTACGACACAAGGTATGTATCCACGATTCTTGAGTATTCGAGCTATATACCCTGAAATTGCAGTCTTGCCCACTCTTTTCGTAGTTCCAATGACCGACATGCTGGGTTTTCTCAGAACCCTGTGAGAAGGGGGAGGTGTAAAAAGGAAATCTGATCCCCTGTATTCAATCTCTTCCTTCATGAGGACTGAAGCAATGTGAAATCTGCTGATATAATCAACAATTGGCTCATCTGAAAGATCTATGACTTGTTGTATTTTATGCTGTCTGCACACAGTAACAATTAAATTAATGAGAGCAGGCAGTCCTGTATCATCAATTTTATAAACAGGAACATTCAGGTATCCTGTAAGTTCTTCTATGCTTCCAATTTTTTCCGTCCCTCCCAAGAAAACTGCTCCCGCAATTTCGTCTTCTATGGATAATAATGCATCACGAGTAACTGCTGGATAGTGCTCACCGTCAATCAGAACCAAAATTCTCATTGTTAATATTTTGCACAAATCCTATTTAAGGTTATTGATGGTTATGATAAACAAAATTTTAAATGCCTCCCATGTTACACGTGTAACATACCCAAAAGAAGCTTTTATTCTACTGGATGCTACTCTACTAATGAAGTTGTGGAAATGAGGTTGCAGAAAGCTCTGTTACGTATGAAGTTTCGTTCTTGGTGAGAGCTTTTGGTGACCTACCCCTTTATTTCCTGTGGAGCTAGGAAATAAAATGGTTGTGTAAGTAGAAAAAAATATGAAATGGTTACTTGGTTAAATGCTTCTCTGTCTTTATAAAGATTACTAACCAAAATTATTGCGCACCCCACCTCTCCATTCGTAGCATAAGAAGACTCACAATAATTCCAGTGGAACTGAAGGGGGTGGAGGAAGGCTTAAATAGGACCAACCGGAGATAAAAATGGTGATCTATTGGAGGGACAGAGAACACTGGATCAGCTTTTTGATGAGCTTTTGGTTCAACGAAGAATCTTCAAGAACAAGGAAGTCCTCCGCGATTCATACACTCCATCGCTACTACCTCACAGAGACCGTCAAATTGATGAATTAGCAACTATTCTGGTTTCTGCGGTAAAGGGTGAGACTCCTTCAAATGTTTTTCTTTATGGAAAGACAGGAACAGGAAAGACTGCAGTCACAATCCATGTAGGTGAAGGTTTAGTAAGAAAGGTAGGAGGATGCTGTCTCATCCGTCCATTTGGAACAAAGCTTGAGATTAAGAAGGGAGATGTACCTATACCAGTATGGTTCATCTACGCGAATTGTGAGATCGTGGACACTCAGTATCGATTGCTGGCAAAATTGGCTGAATACATGGGTCAATCAGTTCCTTTAACAGGATGGCCTACTGACAAGGTGTATGAAAGCTTTGTGAGGGCACTGGATAGAGAAGAACGACTGATCATTGTGGTCCTGGATGAAGTCGACAAGCTGCTGAGGAAGGGAAGTGACAATGTTCTATACAGTTTGACACGGATTAACCTGGATCTAAAGAAAGCAAAGGTCAGCATCATTGGCATCTCAAACGATTTGAATTTCATAGAATTTCTGGATCCTAGAGTACGCAGTTCTTTAGGAGAAGAAGAGCTCGTATTTCCACCTTATCATGCAGAGCAGTTAGTAGATATTCTGTTCCACAGGGCGGAAGATGCATTTTACGATTCTGCCTTAGATCAGGGAGTTATTCCATTGTGTGCAGCGTTTGCGGCTCAGGAACATGGCGATGCCAGAAGGGCACTGGACTTTCTGAGAATTGCAGGAGAAATCGCTGAACGGCAGAAAGCATCTAGAGTGACAGAAAAGCATGTGAGAATTGCCAAGAATCGTATAGAGCAGGACAGGGTCAGTGAGGTCATCAAGACATTTCCAACGCAGTCCAAACTTGTATTGTTTGCCATAATGCTTCTGGAGAAATACAATGCTTCTGCCATTACTACAGGAGAAACTTATAACGTATACAGGGAATTGTGCAGATTGTCTAAAATGGATATTCTCACCCAGAGGAGAGTTTCAGACATTATCAGCGAATTGGATATGATGGGTATTGTTAATGCTACAGTGGTGAGTAAGGGTAGGTATGGCAGGACGAAAGAGATCCGTTTAGGTGTCCCCATTAACCAGGTAAGAAGTGTCTTGGAGAAGCATCACAAGATTGAACGCATCAGTAACTTCGTACCACCTGTACAGCGCAAGCTGATCTGATCCTGCGATTGCCAAAATAGAATTGAGGAAATAAAGCATTTCAGAAGGAGAATTGTTGATAGTAGCTGTTACACGTGTAACATTTCTCAGTGAAGAGAAAAGGTTTTTTTCTGAGAAAAAGATTACGTAACGTATCAAAATTCCGCTCATCTGTATGACTTGAATTGATTTTACTACTAGATTAGTTGGTAGCTAACCTGGAATTCCTCCCCCTCCCCTGTATATCCCTTTTTGTTCAACTTTCCAGTATCCCTCGAGAGCTGTAATAAATCTCCAGCGTGTGGTGTCGATTTTGTCGTATGCAGATTTCTTCTCAAAGCAATTTCCATAGGTTTTTGCATATTCACATTGTCCACAGTCTTCTTTTTTCCTGGGGAATTGATAAGGATTGTTCTTATCTCCTGTCTTTTCAGCTTGTAGCCAGCAAAAAAGGGTTCCATATTTATCGAGAGGGAAATCTTCTACCAGATTTTCCATGAGAAACCTAACAACTAGCATCAAGGCAGGAATGGAATTTGCTTCCCAGATTTTCTTCTTGGCTTCAACTATGTGGAAAAGAAGATAATCTGTGTTTCCAATCAATTCCTCTCGTGCACTTTCAACTGCTTCTTCCTCACTTAACATTTGAATTCAACTCCTTGTAGTTCTGAGTGGATCTTCATGGTGTCCACACTTTCTCTTTCAAGAGGGAGAGTATAAAAAGGTAGCTATCAGGATGCTGTATTGAACAGTTCAACAATATAAAATTCAACAGTATAAGAATATCATTCCTTCT
>CAZFAR010000035.1:0-14714 GCA_964516825.1 uncultured Thermococci archaeon | reverse complement strand
GCATGGACAGGTGTGCAGCCACCTTCATGATACCACTCTCCAATTCAGGAAACCTCAAGATCGGGACTGCTGCAGCCTTTGAAATCACTTTCGAGGGTTCTCGGCACACATTGAGTTTGCCCTCTTTCATGAAAATAAGGTTCGTCATAACAGGAAAAGATACTGTAAAGGGAATTCTGTGTACAGTAGTGGATGTTACCAGTGAAATGGATTTTGAGTCAGTGATTGTGACCTTTTCGGGGAAAGAATGGGTGGATAGTACTGGAGCTGTTGTGAAAATGGTGGGGACTGCCACAGGATTGTATGAGGGGTATGAGATGCCCATGAACTACATAATAGAGAGAACAGGAGAAGAGGAGTATAACGGGCATGAGTGCTGGATTTTCTCGGTAATAGAAAATATGGAGGTTGGCACTAATACACAGGAGATAAGAACGATTCAGTACATGGAGAAGGAAACCTATACACTTGTTCGAATGATCACAGACATTTTGGGGAGAGAGGTGGATTCCGGGTACATAGAACCTTTGATTCCTTTGAAGGAGTTACAGTGGGAGCTGGGTGCCACTGAAGAACTCCATACAGAAATGGGGGATTACAGATGCCAAATCATCTATTTAAAAGAAGAAAATGAACCCTACGGGACCTTGTGGGTCAGTAAACAGGTTAGAGCTCCTTTGAAATATGTGATTTCCTTGAAGGAAGAAGATGTGGAACTGAAGATGACCATTGTCTTAATAGAATATGTGAGCCCATGAATGCAGTTTGAAACTCTGGCAGGCAGTATCTTCAACTTGAGGACAATGTTGATTATCATTGTTGTTAGATTATCAAGTATGATCTTGTTACACGTGTAACATTTCCACTCATTTGTGTTGTGATTTCGAAGTATTTATATACTTTCCATGAAAAGAGAGAATGAGGTGAGATCAATGAAGAGAGTATTCATGCCAGAGTTCCTTGTGGAAAGTGAGCAGGCAGCTGTAATTAAGAAGTGGCCAATACCTTCAATCATAGTCCCAAAATAAATCGGACGAAGCTGTTTGACCTGCATTAGGAAACTAGCAGCCACCATGGAAAACCATTATAAACCATTTAGTTAATATACGTTCATGTTCAAGCACATTCTTGATATCGTCAGTGCAGAAATTTCTGGCGAGAATGCAAAGAATCTAGCTACTGAGATCACCCGGTTTCACCGAATACAGGTTTCTCCCCATTTCAGAGAAGCAGCTGCATGGTGTCAAAATAAATTGATAGGATATGGTCTCCAATCTAATGTCCTGGAATATGTAGCAGATGGGAAAACTATGTACTGGAGTTTCTGTCTCCCAGAAGAATGGAGTATTGAGGATGCAACTCTGGAAATAGATGGCACAGTATGGGCCCAGTACAGAGACAAGAAGATCTCGCTCATACAGAGAAGCCATCCAATAGATGCAGAAGCTGAAATTGTTCATGTTGAGACTGATGATGAAGAAGCTTTCAGAGATGTTAAAGGGAAAATTGTGCATTCCCCACTATCTCTGGAAAAAATCAAGGATTTGGCCCTCCATTATGGAGCAGTAGGCATTCTTACCTCTGGAATCCGTGAGATCACCATGAGGACCAGATTGGATATACCGGATGCAGTCCACTACTTTTCCTTCTGGGGAGAGAAGGGTTCAGGATTCATACTATCTCCGAGGCAGGGGGAAAAGCTGAAGGAAATGCTAAGAGAAAAACCAGTGAAGGCCAAAATGGTAATAAGATCTTCTCTGTATCCAGGCTATCAGGAAGTTGTGGAAGCCTTTATTCCTGGAGAGACCGCAGAAGAAGTCATGGTCGTAGCCCACCTGTGTCATCCACAGCCTTCAGCCAATGATAATGCTTCAGGATCTGGAGCCTTAATGGAAGTGGCTCGTACCCTTTCCACGCTGATCGAAAAAGGAGATCTGAAAAAGCCGAAGAGAGGTATTAGATTCCTGCTTGTGCCTGAAATGCACGGTACTGTTACGTATCTGGCTTCCAATGAGGATAAAATTCCTCGGATTGTGGCAGCGATCAACCTGGACATGGTAGGAGAAAATCAGGATCTGTGTAAGTCTCCTCTGCTCATAGAGAGGACACCTGATGCTGCACCTTCTTTTGTCAACGCTCTGGCAGAGATCATCTTAGAGGAGTTGACCTGTGAGATCGGCAACTTCTCTGATACGTCAAAGTATGCTTCTTTCAAGCATGCAGTAACCCCCTTTTCGGGAGGGAGTGATCACTACATATTATCAGACCCAAGTGTGGGAATTCCCTGTCCAATGATCATCCACTGGCCTGATCTATTCTACCACTGTTCTCTGGATACGCCCGACAAAATAGACCCTGTAGAACTGGAGAGGGTGGGAAGGCTGACTGCTACCTACGCCTATTTCATAGCTGCAGCAAGGGAAGAAGAGGCGCAGTGGCTGGCACTAATGGTTTGTGAAAAGGGCAAGGAGAGAATTATAAGGAAAGTGAGAGAAATCCTGACAGATATCAGAGAAAGAGGGAATACAAAGAAGGAAAAAGAAGAAAAGGAAGAAATTGACCCAAAATCCCTTCTAGACTATCTTCTGTCCCAGGAAGTTCTTGCACTGCATTCAGTAAAAAAGCTGGCAGACATCAATACAGAACCATTGGAAAGAGAACTCGAACAGTTCACAAGTACAGAGAAGGAGAAAGTTCCAGCAATCACGAAGAAAGAAGCTGAAAAGTGCAATTGGATTCCCAGAAGAAACTATCGCGGACCTGTCTCCACGAGAAAAGTGCTGCTTGAACTTCCTTTTGAGGAGAGATATGCATACGAGAAGAAAAAGGACGAATTCAAAGACAGTAGAGTCCTGGAAACGCTGGCAGTCTACTGGGCAGATGGAGAGAGAACACTTTCACAGATTGATAACCTGATCAGAATGGAAATCGGCAGAAGCTCTCTGGAGTTTCTGAAGTGGTATTTCGAATTTCTGGAAAAGCATGGATTCGTTAGGCTTTCGAGGTGATCCAATGTACAGGATCATCCTCGCTTCAGGTGCAGAGCATCTCAGAGCATCTCTAGAGGAGAAAGGGTATGTAGTATACACGTCAGGATTGAACTACGACGGAAGAAGGTTCTTCTACAATGGAGATTTATACACGCAAATACAGGAGATTGAAGACCTCCAGAACGAGAAAGTCTGTATCATCCAGTCAGGAAGCTATTCAGGAGAACTGGAGAGGGAGAAATTCACCACTCAGGATCGCATCTTTGAAGTACTGCAGATTCTTCAGTTGCTGACCAACCCTGAAGCTGTCAGAGTAGTGGGCCACAAGCAGTACGAGTATACGAAACTGGATGAACCTGAAGAGATTCTCCTCTTGCTGACCTGCATGCCTTCAGGGAAGCAGGACCATGCAGTGAGAAATGGTGAATGCAACTCAGCTTTGACTGCTATTGAACTGTTTCTGAACTATTGCTCAAGAATTGCTATCATAGATGCCCACCCCTGGGATGTGGAATGGTTTAACCTTCTGAAAGATTCAGGAAAAATCACGGATCTATCCATGGTTCCATACCTGCTGGAAGAAATCGCCCTGCGATTTCCTGATTCGCAATTACTGGCTCCAGACGAAGGTGCTCAGGCCAGGCTTGGACTTGCAGGATTCGGCAAGAAGAGGAGCAGTTCTCAGGATTCTGAAATCCTGGGAGATGTTCCTGTTGAGAGAAAGAACCTGGTGGTCATTGACGATCTCATACTGACGGGAGGCACTTTACTGAAAACTAGAGAGCATATCCTGAAAAAAGGTGCTCTGCGGTTTGCCTGTGTTGCCACACATGCCCTCCCCTTGATAACAGGAGAAGATAACCTGAGACGATTGGTAGATATTCTGGGAAAGGATCTCCTGGTAACTAACACAGTTCCCTCCAAAACGTTTGTTGAAGATCATCTGGAGCTGACAATAGACTGTGTACCTCTGATTGATGAATTCTTGAACATGCAGGACTAACAAGCAGTTCTGTTGTTGAAGAGGAGATGAATATTCCACAGAAACGAAAGAGAGAAAGATGATACGTATCATTTATGAACAAAGAGCAAAAAAAGAGAATAGAGGAAAAGGATTATCGACCTGGTCTGCCTCTAATACATGGGGACACCATGACTTCCACCAGTGGAAGCTACACAGGTAGAGTCTATATAGTCCTCAACTGTTGGTGCCATTTTTCTCACCTCCTCATAGTTTTGTTTTTTCTCTCCGCAGATGATAGCAGTGTTTGTGTCCACAATGCTGACAACAGCTGCCATTCCGATACTTTCTATCTGAGGTTTCCCTTGAAAGTATCTAGACGATCCTCGTTCAGCGATCTGTGGTGCACTCTGACCGTTACTATCTCTTGTAGACACTACTTCTATTAGTAGAATGTATAAATACTTTTCGTCGATCGAGAAGTCAATTTTTTTAGAAATTGTTCCATGACCCTTCTGCAGCATTGTTTTGGCCTATCTTATTCTAACATGAAGAAAGGAACCAGAGCAGAAGCATGCTACACATACCTCATGCAAGATTTCTTGGTCCAATGGTTCAGCTAATCTGCTATCCACAGGCCGCATACTTCTAGACTATTCTGGTCGTTGACAGTAGCATAACTCTCACCTTCAGTGTCAGTCCAACGAAAAGGTTCAAATACAGAAAAATGAATGGGAATCATGATTCACAGAAATCTTGTGAAATGTATTTCATCTAGAGGTCTTGCTGATGATTTTTGATATCATGAGATATGCAATCCACGATGGACCAGGTATTCGCACCACACTCTTTTTCAAAGGATGCCCCCTGGACTGTATATGGTGTCACAATCCTGAAGGGAAGTCAAGAGAACCTGAATTCATGTGGTGGAAGGAACGATGCATACAGTGCAGAAATTGTCAGAATGCCTGCAGCAGAGGCGCTATCTCTTTTCCAGATGATTTCTCATTGGAAAAGGCAAAATGCGATCTCTGCAGGTCCTGTGTGGATGCCTGTCCTTCAAGAGCTCTGGAAATGGTTGGTGAAAAAATGACTGTACCCCAACTCATGATGGAGATAGAAAAAGATACGATCTTTTACGAGGAATCAGGAGGTGGCGTAACCTTCTCAGGGGGAGAGCCATTAATGCAGCCAGGACTCCTTTACAGCCTTCTAAAGGCCTGCAAGGCTAGGGGAATCCACACAGCTGTTGATACCTGCGGGTATGCCAATCCGGATGTTTTTAGAAGAATTAGCTCCTATGTAGATTTGTTTTTGTATGATGTAAAAGTAATCAACGATCAAACTCACAAGAAGGTCACAGGCGTATCCAACATGCTCATCCTGGAAAACTTGAGAGTCCTCTCGCAAATGGGAAAAAAGGTAATTGTAAGATATCCTCTCATTCCAGGAATGAACGATAGGGAAGAAGATATCAGAGAACTTGGAGCATTTATCTCTTCTGTCAATGTAGAAGAAATATCCATACTCCCCTATCATAAAGGGGGTATGGAGAAGGCGAGAAGATTGGGGAAACAGATCCTTGTTGTGAATCCCTCCTCTGCTGAGACCGTAAACAAAACAAAAGATAAATTAAAAAGGTACGGACCAAAAGTTGAAATAGGAGGATAGCCATGTCAGCCATGTCAGAGAGAGTTCAGAAGCTCAAGGAGCTGAGTGTCACTACAAACCCGTACATTTCCACCGAAAGAGCTGAGCTGCTCACCAATTTCTACAAGAGTGGTGGCACAGCTCTGGTCTCTACTCCTGTAGCTCGTGCTCTAGCCTTTAAGTACATACTGGAAAACCAATCCATCTTCATTGGTGAAGGAGAACTCATCGTAGGAGAAAGAGGACCAGCTCCCAGAGCTACTCCCACTTATCCGGAGTTGTGTTGCCATAAACTGGAAGATCTCGATATTCTGAATACGAGAGAGAGACAGCCTTTTCATGTGAGCGAGGATGCCAGAAGAATCTATGTTGAGAAGATCATTCGTTTCTGGAAAGGGAAGACCATGCGCGAGAGAGTCTTTGCATCCGTCTCTCAAGAATGGATGGATGCATTTGATGCAGGCGTTTTCACAGAGTTCATGGAGCAGAGAGCACCTGGACATGCTATTCTGGATGACAAGGTCTACTACAAGGGATTTACAGATTTCAAACAGGAGATCCAGGACAGGCTGGACGCGTTAAACTATTTTGAAGATCCTGAAGCCTACAAAAAAGAGCAGGAATTGAAGGCAATGGCAATAACTGCAGATGCTTTGGTCGCCTTTGCAAAGCGTTATGCAGAAAAAGCACAGAAACTTGCAGCTCAGGAGCGTGATCCCCAGAGGAGAAACGAACTCCTCCAGATTGCTGAAATATGCTCGCACGTACCAGCGCATCCTCCACGAACTTTCTGGGAAGCCTTGCAGATATACTGGTTCGTCCATCTGGGTGTCATAATCGAATTGAATGTCTGGGATTCCTTCAATCCAGGTCGATTGGACCAGAATCTGTACCCTTTCTACAAAAAGGATCTGCAGGAAGGGATCATGACAAAAGAATTTGCACAAGAACTGCTTAAGTGTTTCTGGATCAAGTTCAACAATCACCCTGCCCCTCCCAAGGTGGACATAACTGAAGAACAGAGCGGCACGTATCAGGATTTTGCACTCATCAACATCGGTGGTGTAACGGAAGATGGAAAAGATGCAGTCAATGAACTTTCCTATGTGCTCCTGGACATAATAGAGGAGATGCGGCTGATTCAGCCAAGCACGTGCATTCAATTGAGCAGAAAGAATCTGGATAGATTCCTGAAGAGAGCGTTAGAAGTCGTCAGGACAGGATTTGGACAGCCCTCTATCTTTAACACTGATGTGATCATCGAAGAATTCCTGCGCGCTGGAAAATCTGTGAAAGATGCGCGAAACGGAGGACCCAGTGGATGCGTCGAAATCAGTGCTTTTGGAAAGGAGAGCTGCATCCTGACAGGCTACTGCAACTGGCCAAAGATCTTTGAAATTACATTGAACAATGGAATCGATCCGAGAGCAGGAAAGCGAATCGGGCTCGAAACAGGAGACCCTGTCACCTTCACCTCTTTTGATCAGTTAATGGCAGCCTATACTGGGCAGCTTCGTTATTTTGTGGACCTCAAAATCAAGTACAACAATATCATTGAACGATTATATGCAGAGTACATGCCAGCCCCCTTCATGTCATTATTGTTTGACGACTGCATTGCAAAGGGAAAAGACTACAATGATGGAGGGGCGCGGTACAATTCAACATACATCCAGGGTGTCGGTATTGGCACATTAACAGATTCGATGTCTGCAGTGAAATATCACGTGTTTGATACAGAGAAGCTGACCATGGAAGAGCTGCTCACACTCCTCAGGACTGACTTTGAAGGGGCTGAAACAAAGAGGCAGATGCTCCTGAATGAGACCCCATTCTATGGGAACGATGATGATTATGCAGACAGTATTACCTCCCAGGTATTCAACGCCTACTTTGATGTTCTTGACGGAAGACCCAATACAAAAGGAGGTCAGTATCGGGTAAACTTACTGCCCACGACAGTTCATATCCACTTTGGGAAAGTCACAGGTGCGACACCAAACGGGAGAAAGGCAGGAGATCCGCTTTCTGATGGCATATCACCCAGCCAGGGAGCAGATAGAAAGGGACCTACTGCTGTCATTAAATCAGCAGCCAAGATAGATCATGTAAGGACAGGAGGGACCCTTCTCAACCAGAAGTTCATGCCCCAAATGCTGCAGGATGAGGCAGGCATGGAGAAGCTGGCCCATCTGGTCCGTACCTATTTCAGACTGGGTGGACACCACATACAGTTCAACGTGGTGGATGCAGAAATCCTCAGGATGGCACAGAAGAATCCAGAGAAATACAGGGATCTCATTGTTCGTGTGGCAGGATACAGTGATTATTTCGTAGATGTGGGCAGAGAACTCCAGGATGAGATCATATCACGGACTGAACATCAGAGTTTCTGACAAAGAAGTGACAGAAAAATGTTACACGTGTAACACTGCCAGATATGCAAAAGCTACCCTTTCCAACTCTTCCCGATAATCTTACTCAGAACATTGTATGCTTCATCGATCTGATCCTTCTCTATGAAATCCATGCAAAAACTGTCACAATTTTCGAGGACAAAGGGAAGTCCTTCTTCCAGGGATATCCTTCCCACCAGCGGGTTTTCAGCCACTATCTTCCTATCTGTACTTCCCGTCGCCTCTAATGTTTTCTCTTTACTGGGAACCATGTATTTCCCTGCCTTGTTAATGGAGACCAGATATGCGGACACATCAATATCCATCCTTTCCAGCCGAGGAATGGACACACCTGGTTGATGGGTAGCTAACCCTGGTATAATTCCTGCATCTCTTATTTCTCTTGTAATGCTGCGGAGAGATTCTTCATTGAGCGAATCAGTATCAGAAGGGTGGACAAAAGCCAGAGCAGTCTCAAACCTGGAAAGTTTCTTCAACTGGGGGGCAATATCCCCCTTGATTAGAGAAACAGCAATAGGAAAGGGTCTAAAATCATATGCCATTTTCACTGCTTTCAATATATTCTCATAACAGATTATGTGAGCACCCTTGCATCCCTGTCTGATGAAATGAACAAAAATATCTGCCATATTGTCAGGATGATTGTAGAATTTCACCCTGTACTCAAAAGCTTTGAACCCGAATTGTCCCAGTCCCACAAAGGAAGCTGATCCACACAACATGATGGGCAGCTCCTTATCCTCAATCCTGAAAGTTGGAAGGTCCACGCGATCACCAGGATGAGTTTTCTTGTCTATTTATTAAGATTTAGGTTAGCGATAACAGGCTGTCCTATGTTGGACTAAGTTCATGTTACACGTGTAACATCGTCATGTGGCAATTGGTTCTGATTTCAAAAAGAGAACTGCTGTCATTTTTATGCTAGTCATCTGAAGGTATACTTTCTATTCCCCAGGTAATTGTTGCTCAACGCCACAAAGATGGCCACAATTTGTGCTGTCATGTACCAAAATCCGACATACTCAGTGAGAATGTATAGAACAGATAAATTGATGATCAAACTCACAACACTCACAATAAAGTATGTTACAAACTGTTTTGGAATCTCAGGAGTCCTATTTCGAAAGGTCCAGTACTTATTCAGGATGAAGTTGTTTATTACAGCCAGAGTGAAGGCACAAGCTGCAGAAACCATGTACCAGATGTTGAGAAATTCTGTAAAGAAATAGAGCAATCCCAGATTGATCACGCCTCCAATGCTCCCTACTATGCAGAATTTTGTGAACTGGACTGGAATCAACTTGAACATCTTTCATATTTCAGCTTTTCACTTAAAAGGATTCTGCAAGACTTTATTTGAGAAAGGCAACAGCCATTGCTTGAGGGAAGTTTTCCAATATGGCATGGTATGCTTCACAAGGTGTCCAGCATCCGGGACACTCTCTCCTTTTGATCTTCTGGAGAAGAGTTCTAGCTCTTTCACTCTGGAGTAATTGAGGCAGTGAGGATTCTTTCAGATTTCCCAGTGGTTCGTCCATGGAGATACAGGGGTATAAGAACCCGTAAGGATCCAAGAAGAAGGAAGAACGCCCAGAAACACAGTGAAGGGTGACAGGAGCACTCTTCAGGTACTTCTCCAGTATCCTGGCATAGATACGGGGGAGCAAACTTTCCAGGCTCATGCTCCTATATGATGACATAAATTCCTTCACCTGGGCAAGAGAAGATTCCTTATGAAGGTCATGCAGGTTCTGGTCTGTGCAGTAGAAAAAGGAGGAATGAGCAGCAGTTAATACCACTCTTGAGTAATCAATGATCCCGAAGGAATCTAGTGCATCTTTGAGATGTCCTGCATTATGCTTTGAAACTGTAAATTCCACAAGGACTCTGAATCGCTCATTCTCTATTGTATTGAGGAGTTCATACGTTTTTCGAGCCTTCTTCCAGAATCCCTTTATTCCTCGCAGGCGATCATGGAGAGCTTCATCTCCATCCAGGCTGACGTTAATGAGCACATTGGGGATTTCTGTTTCCTCCAGAATACGCTCTGCAGTTTTCGTCACTTTATCCGGAAGAGAGCCGTTAGTAGGGATAGAGAGCATCGACAGATTGGGATTGTGCTTCCAGATCACAAGAGCTATCTCAGCTATATCTTCTCTGAGAAATGGTTCTCCCCCAGTTAGAGATACCCATGAGAGATCAAAATTCCTAAAAATGGTATCAATTTCGGGTAAGGATAGTTCTTCTTTCTGTTTTTCTGGTGAATCATGATAGATTTTCCAGATGTTGCAGATTGAACAGCGTGCATTGCACCTGTAGGTTACTGCATAGTTCAGCTTGTAGGGTCTCTGCTTCAATTTGGCTCGAGCTATGCCGAAAGCCAGGTTGTGCATTTTTCTCATGAGAGTTCCTCTCCCCGCTGTCAAGCTTTGAGTTTATAAACCTTTTGCATCTCATTTTTCAAGGAAAACATAACTAAGAAGAAAATGGAATGTTACACGTGTAACAGACGAATCAATTTGAGGTGCAAACTCCTTCACTTGATAGGATTCTTCTCCAGTATCCATGTCCTCTTTCTTCCACGAAAAACAAAAAAAGAAAAAGAGGAAAAACCAAAATTGGTGGCAAGAAGTTAGACAGCAATTCCAGCGTTCTACCAGCTGTCCATGCTATCACGACCTCTTGTTGCCCTTGCCTTTTTAAAAGGTTTGGTTTTCACTGTTTCGTGTAAACCGGTAGATAATAACAAAAATGCGAATGGAATGAGAAGAAGAACAAGAAATGGCTATCATTTTGCATATTCTATCCACATTACTATGTCATCGATTCGTGCAAGTGCAATGTCATGCGTTCCTTCTCTGTCCTTACCTGCCAGAATGATTATGGACTGTTTTCTGAAATCAACATCATCATACGCAAACATGAATGGACCTGTCTTCTCAATCATCTTCTCTTCTGTTTCTGTCAGTATTTCGTGGACGATTTCACCCATTCCTTCTGGTGATTTGTGACCTCCCAAAAGGATGATCCGGGGAGAGAACCATCTATAAATTGAAAACTCATCAGGTGTGATCCTGTGTACTCGATAACCTTTCTCCTCCAAGATGCGCTTGAGTTCTACGCCTGTCATCTCATAGTCTATAGAGTTACAGACTAGTAAAACCTCTCTAAGGGGGGCAAAGAGACTCAGCTTACTGGTGTCTGCTGAAATTTCTGCCCCACATCGTAACAGGAGAATAGAGAGCACATTCCCTTCCACAGATATTTTAGCATTTCCTGGAACAGCGATCCATCCCTCACGAAGACAGAAGTAGTCTGTCATTATAGGTGAAGAAACTGGGTATATCTCATTTCCGAAGGAGATGAATTCCACCCCCTCTGGAATTGAAAAGAGATTCTTTCCTGATCCACTCTCCCAGGAAGCTACTTCTGCTATTGTATCAATATCTGGGTTCCTGATTACACCTAAAAGCTGCAGAAATCTCAGTTCTGTTTTTACTCCTTTTTCCCAGTCGTATTTTTCTTCATGAGTCTTGAGAACCACCATATCATATGCTACCATAGCAGTGGCAAACCCGTAATGCGCTTTGTACACTGCAAACTCTCTGCTGCCTTCAGCCCCGAAGGAAGGGATAACATCGTAGTACAATTCAAAGGAGAAGCCCTCGTGCTCCAGCAATTTCAGTAAATCCATGTCCACCTCCATAGTGTAGATGACAGTCACTGTGGGATCTGAAATGCAGCATCTTACAGGTCCAGAAAGAATCAACCCCACAATGAAGAGGGTAACTCCAACCTTCTTCATGTGGATGCCTCCACTGCAATCTCACCTGGCTGCACCAGTCCATCTGAATTCGAATCTGTCCATCGTACCATGACCATGTGATACCACTGAAAGAGCTGCCAGTTTGCCACATCTCCCAGGAATACTGAAGCAGCGTAGGTACCCCGCCACCCGTATCCCCACACGAGAAGGACATACCTTCCATTGTACTCTGCCAGGTATATGACAGCAATATCCTCATTGGGGTAGCTCGTCAGATCCAGGTAGATGGATTGTGCATCTGCAAAGATTTCAAAGCTCACTCCTGCCTGATAGTCGTAGGTAATTCCAAAATACGAATCAAACTCATCAGCCACTGGATTAATGGCAGGCCCTCCCACAGGTATCAGATTTCCAGTATCATGCTCAAGAGCGGTCAGAATGAGATCAGTCCTCCCCTCAGGATTTTCCTGCGCTCCTGCCTCGCCCAAAGCGAAGGCAATTTTGGCTGATCCTAAAACATCAGTGCAGTATGCCTGGTCACCTGCTACAAAGAATGAATTAGTAGAAAACAGATCCGCGAGAAAGCCAAAAGTTGGGACAGGCCCTAGAAAGTTGAAGATGCTTTCCATCACTTCTTGGCGATCTGCAAAATTAAGTATACCTTCAAATTGGAAGGCAAAGAAGACGACCTCGTGTGGACCAGAATAGGTAATAGCTACGTACTCATTGTTTTCATTGTAGAACGCATACTCTGATACAACATCTTTCTGAATCCAGTCTGCATAGTCCCAGAATCCGCAAGTCGCTACGGAGCACATCTCATAAGGACCCAGTCCATTTCCCACCTCATTTCCTGGCACTCCTGAGAGGACATTCACTCCCACATCTTCTCCCTCATTCAATGAGTGCAAATAGCTTCTCAGGAAAACACTGGGATACCTTAAATTCAACTTCAGATCCCACACGTAGTCTTGACTGGAAAAGAATAGCTTTCCTCCTCCGTTGAGGTATTGAATCAGATTGTTCTCATCCTCCAGAGTCAAGGTGGTTGAAAAGTCTGATCCTGTGAACCAGATCACTATTGCATGGGCCTGCAGATAGGCTAGGTTAGGAGAACCGTATATCCCTGCATCGTAATAGTCGTAGGCAATTCCCAGCGCATCTAGCACGTAAGTATAATATGATTCAACGTGAGTCAGATATGTTCCGTTATCATCATCGATCAATGCGACTGCATGGAGGGGAGGCGGTACTGTCGAATAGTATGCTCTTAGGAATTCATCCCATTGGGTGGCTGCAGCAAAAGTGGTATCTGTCTCGTATCGTGAGAGGTAGTCATCCCTTCCGTAAGGGAAGTAGATTGAAATTCCATGCGAATTTGCATTTATTGAGCCGTGCCCTTCCTGGATGACAGCTGCAGCGACTGCATTCATCACATTCTGGGTGTCGTTCTGTATTACAGGGTCAGAAACTCCACTATTAAGCAGTTGGGCAAAGTGGTAAAGATCAATGAAATCAAGATCCGCGTATTCTTCTACCTGATCTCTTGCATCCAAGACATCATAGAAATAGGCAGCAATGTTATTTATCAAATCCACAGCCAGCGTGTCCACAGCTGCTGCCAAAGCTGAAATCTGTGATAGATCTGCAGCAGACTGCGTTTCAGAGCCTGTAAATCCGAAGAAATTCATGTAATCTGTAACAATTCGTGAGGCTAACTGATCAGGAGTACTTGTAGGATTGCTGACAAGCCAGCTCATCGTTGTTTGATAGTCCCAGCCGTCTAGTGGTTCAGTCTCTTCTGAGCCAACACTGTAAAGACAGTAAGGAGATACTTCGTAGTCTATCTCCATCATAGCCATTAGACAGGCATCGAATCCTATGACATCCACAGGATTCGTCCCCCCGCCAGTGACAGTATTCAGGGAGGTCTGAAGATCTGGGGTCGTCAGATAGTCGTCATTTGTATCATCGTAGCAGACACCTTTTAGCGGTTCTCTTTTTTCTATTCTAGTGAATGCACCTTTCTGAAATACCCGTGCAGACCGCGTCTTCCATCCAGCGCCGTGATCCCACAGGACTAGCAGATAGTAGTCTGCAGGATAGCTAGTACGCGCCCAGTTCACAAAGTTTGTTAATGTATTGGGATCTCCCATGTTCAATTCACCCAGATCCGAAATCAGTGATGAAACAATAGTAGTATTGTACCCACCAGGATCGTGAGTAACGTAATATCTTCTTGTGGTTGTCCAGTCACCATTTGACGTGTCGTAGCCGGGAATGCGGTCGATCTGGACTACAATGTTTACATTTGCATCTGAACCTGAAAATTCCAGCTCATTAAAATCATCAATCGCAGCAGATTCAAGGTTGTTATCTCCATCCATATAGATCATGACAGTCCAGTAGGGCTGGCTGGCTAGAGGCGGTAGAGTAACGGTGAAAATAAGAGCAATGAGCATGAGGACGAGAGCTTTTCTTTTCATCATGGTATTTCCTCTTTGATATTTGCTTCTATTAGGAACTGGAAACTTTTAAAGGTTGCGGAGAATGGCAGGGTCAGGACTATATGTGTGTGCACAGGATTCGGATTCAGAAAAGTATTTGTTGCAGAGAGTGTTGATAGGAAGAGCTGGAACAACGAGGGATGGAAGATTCCGAAGAGGGATGTAGAACCGATAGTAATAAAGGGATATGAAGATATAATGGCTCAGTTGGACAGGCCATCGGCAAAGCAGATCGATTTATTACATTATGACGTCAGTGCTGCTGGGTAGGAGCCAAGTTTGGCTCTTGCTGCACCTGTAACATCGAAAAGTTGAACAGTATGGGACATGAACTGCATTCCAGTTCTCTACTACTCCATCATATCCAAGACCCCCTTCATTCTTGAGACAGCTTCATCCAGTCTATCGTCTACCAGGGAAAGT
>CAZFAR010000034.1:11108-14735 GCA_964516825.1 uncultured Thermococci archaeon | reverse complement strand
CAGCCCTACGGATATGTCCCAATGTATTATCCTCCCCTATCTGTCACTTTTCTGGCTTTTCTCTCAAAAATAACCTTTTCAGACCTTCCAACAGTGGTCACGAGGGTAATCCCTTTTCTTGAAGCCCTTTCTCCACTCTCCATCTACTTTCTCGCGCGCTACATCTACTGTGAGAAAGTCGCTGTGTACTCCACTATCATTCTTTCTGCAACCCCCAGTTTTGTCTACTGGACTGGAATTGCTGACCCGCAATCTCTAATTCTATTTCTGATCCCCCTGTACATTCTCTTCTTTCTCAAATATTCAAGAGGAGAATCTAATGAAAAATCCTTGATTTTCATGGGGATTGGACTGGGATTTGCTTTTCTCTTCCATTTGTCTTATTTCGTCCTTGTTCTATCCCTGTTTATGGTCATGTTATTTCTGTTCTTTGAAAAGGTTTTTAGAAGGGCTGTCACTGCATTTTTCCTCTTAGTCTTGCTGTCCCAGCTTGTTGCTTTCTGGTGGTGGTATCCCAGAGATCTGTACTGGTGGTGGATTCATGGACTAACCTCTTCCACTGGCTATTACACTCCACTGAAGCATTTCTTTGAATTTGGGGTCGTTCCTGCAGTTCTGGGAGGATTGGGACTGGGCTACCTGGGTATAAAAAGAGATAGATACTTTCTTCTGCTATTTCTGTGGGGGCTGCCGCTGTTTCTGGAGACGCAAAATGAGACTATCCTGTACTTAGTAGGAAGAATTGACTTGACCTGGGAAACTCTCGCCAAACCTCTGGAAGGATTTCGATTCTACTGTTTTCTCGCGCAGCCTGTCAGTATTGCTGGCGGAGTTTTCCTATGGTTTTTGGAGAAGAGAATTTCGAAGAAAGCAATTTTTCTTGGGTTGATCATGATTTTAGCAGCGAATTTGTGGAGTTATGACATTGAAATTGATCTGACAAATGCGGGGATGTCACGAGAAGAGTACGATGCTGCAGTCTGGTATCGAGAGAATACTGAAGATAATGCGCGCATTGTGGCTGACTACTACAGAGCACAGATGCTTGCAGGAGTCTGTGGTGGGAAGGCTCTACTTGGAGGATTATTTCCCTTGAGGAATGTGGACTACCCGTACATAAAGGCGCCCGGTCAGGTCCAGTATGATCTCTATACTCTTTATACGACAGAAAATCTGGATGAGGCCTTAACGATCATTGAAAGGTACAGAATCACTCACATATTTTACTCAAGTAATTTAGAGAGAACAGGCTACTTTGGAACATATTTGCAGAAGGGATATGGATTACCAGTGTATCTTGACAAGTTTCTTACAGAGTACTTCACCATTCTGTACGAAGATGGAGACATTCTGATATTTGGTCTGGCAGAATAGCTTCGGAAATGTGTGAAATAATAGAGAAAGATCATAAATGATCACCTTTGCGGAATTTAGAAAGTTATTTGAAAATGATTAAGAATCGATTTCCAGAGTTTTCACCCTTATTTTCTTTATTGGAAGTGATCTTGAGTCTTCGTCTTCAAGATAGAGTTCAACGGCTTCTTTAAGATTCTTCACGGCTTCTTCTACAGTTTTCCCTTCTGAAGCAACATCGAGTTCGGGACACAGAGCGACAACCCAGTCCCCTTCCTCTGAGATTATTGCATGATATTTCATCAGAGGAGCTTGCTTGTCGTGCCTTAAAAGCATTTCTATTTTCCAGCGAGAAGTATTCTATCGGCATCAACCTCTATTCTGCGCTTTCAAGAGGTGTTTCAACGAGTCGAGCAAAAGATTTATATATTCATGGCGGTACGTTTCTCTGGTGAGAATGTGAGATGGGTTACTCGTGAACGGGTGCATGTGGACAGGGTGGCATGTCCATGGCTCATCACCAGATATGTTGATCCTGACGCTGAATTTGTATTCGTTCCCAGCGATACAGATCCGGAAACCATAAGAGAAGGAATACCTTTCGACATGAAAGATGTAGAATTAGGCCACCATGACGGCAAATGCTCCTTCGAGGCTTTCGTTTCAAAGTACAATATTGATGATCCTGCCATCCTGGAACTGGCAAAAATCATCCATGGAGCAGATATAGAAGCAGATAAGGACAAGTGTGCTGAATCAGCAGGGCTAGAGGCTATAGCATTCGGTATGATGTTCTTGGTTAGAGATGACTATGACGCTTTAGAAAAGGGATTTTTCATTTACGATGCTTTGTACACTGCATTAAAGGCAAGGAGAGTCATGGAAAGAGATTCGGAGAAATTGAAGACCATGAACCGTGATGAAAGATTTTCATACATAAGATCTCAATTAGAGGTTTTCTAGCCTTTGCTGACAATAACAACCCAAATTGCATTCCAATTACATTCACTACTTTTTTCGTAGTCAATCTCCTGTGCATCTCTCAGAAATTCGTCGATGAACTGGTACATCCTCCTCAATTCATTTTCGTCTCTATGTTCTCTAGCGATCCTATCTCTTACATACTTGAGTTCCTCCTTCACTTTTTTTGGATAGTAGTAAAAATTACTCTCAGCAGGAAATTCTCTAAAGAATTGATAACAATATTGATGTGCTACATGACCGACCCACCCGTACCCTATGATAACTCCTGTATCCAGAACTATCTCCGACAGCAAGATCCCCTCATGTAATCAAGAAATAGTTTCTCAAAAGCCTCTTTTCTTTCCTTATCCCAGGAAGCAGTTTTTTCTCTCAAATCTTCTCTTATTTCATCCAATGTGGCAGTAAGGGAAGCAGATCTTGCCATATCTCTATAGAATTCCAGTTCATTCCTGAATTTTCCTAACCCAATTTTGATTTTCTTCCTAAAAGATTCTCTTTCTTGCTCTGCATTTGTACCTTGTAAGGTCTTCTCATAAGGTGAGAGAGCGGGGCGGAGGAATTCCTGATAGATCCTGATGAGTTCAGAAATTATGGGTTTCATTTGTGATGTTGTGCCCCTCTTTTGGATTCTTAGGACTAGTAATTCCCAGAAATCCACATATTCGTAGAAGAGATCAAGAACTTCTCTATTTTCAATATACTCAAGTGAGTGTCCCAGATTGGTGATAGTGTCACTGAAATCGGATAATTCGGTTCCAAACTGACTATTCCTCGAGATAATAGCTTGAATGTGAACCAATTTATTATAGAAAAGTGGTTCGTACTTATAGAATGCCCTGTACTGAGATGGTGGCATTTCTTCATGGATCCACCTATCAAAATCTCTTGTGCGCTTCAAGAAGTAGGGCTTGAGGGAGAGCACAACATTCTTGATTTGATTTCGCATTTTGTCTTCACAAGGAGTCCTAAAATTAGGGAAATTTTCGAAAGTTCCATAATTATTCAAGAGAAATGAAATTCTGAGGCCCGTCTCAGGTGCATAAATCCCATATCTGAACCATCCTCTTGTAAGGGGAAAATCCAGTCTATCTGCAGTCAAGGCAACGAGTTTCATTAATCTTGTTTTTTTCAAGCGCTTTTTTTCTCTTGTTGTGAACATCTGTGAAGCTACAGCAAGGACTATGCGAATAAAATCTAATTCAGAAAGGCTATTATTCAATTTTTCCAAGTTTTCCATACATTACAAGTGCCGAAACTCATATATAAAGATTGCGAGAGCAGTGGAAAACA
>CAZFAR010000034.1:0-11008 GCA_964516825.1 uncultured Thermococci archaeon | reverse complement strand
ATACATTACAAGTGCCGAAACTCATATATAAAGATTGCGAGAGCAGTGGAAAACAATGTCATACTGCCCAAGACTATGTTTGGAAACTAAAGAACTAAAAAACACAAACCTTAAATAGTATCTTTCCCTTTACACCTCCATGCGCATATCCAGATTTTACGGATTGGCAATCTACAATTCCAGAGCTGAGTACGTTGGCATCGTAAACGATGTTGTTCTTGATTTTGACTCTGGAGAAATCTTCGGCCTTGCAGTAGGCCAAGAAGCCGGAGTCCAGAACATTGCTGTCCCTTTTCGGGATGTTCTGGCTGTAGGTGACATCATTCTCGTCAGGGCAAAAGCTCAGGAATGATGGACCACCTGTAAGACCCTTTTTACAATTTCATCTTCAAAGGCTTCTGGAAGCTTGTTTAGCGGAATGGTTGCTCCTCCTGTCAAAGGATGTCCTCCCGCTCTCCCAAGTCCTTTGAATGCTTCTCTCAACAATTTTCCCACGTGCAGTTCTTCATCCCATGACCTGGCAGAAATATACACTGAATCCCCAATGATCCCGTACACTACTACGACATCCACCTTCTCCATTTTTAATAGAAAATCTGCTGAATTGGAAACTGCATCCCTGTACTTCACCTTCCCCACGAAGCTGAAAACTACCTTATCTCTCACATGCATGTTCTTCACTGCCTCCCCAACAACATTAAGAAAATCAGTGTCTTCCTGACTCCACCTCATCCCCCTGGAAAGTCCACCTCTCTCAATTCTCGAAAGCAGCTCTGTATCCACTCTCCCCCTCAATACGTTCAAAGCGTCTATGTCTTCTCGTGATATACCTCTCCTGAAGCTATTCGTATCGACCAGCAATCCGTAGAACAATCCTGTTGCCAGTCTTGAATCAATATCTATCCCAAAAAGCTGCAGATATTCAATCAGAATCGTAGAAGTCGATCCTGCATCCTCCCTCACGTCCACAAATCTCCCCTGATAGTCTGTGGGAATGTGGTGATCAATCACAATATCAGGATCTGTATACCTAGCAATGGATGTGTAGTCCCACGGGCTGTGATCCACGAAAGCAACCAGATCATACTTTTTAAAATCAGGTTCAGATTCAGGAGGGATCAGGGTCAGCCCTAAAAGCTCTACCAGGACCTTGTTCTCAGAGTAACCAATCTGTCCGCCGTAAAAGAGGTCTGAGGTAACACCCATCTTCTCGGCTATCAACTGCAACGATAAGGCTGAAGAAATACAGTCTGGATCTGGATTGTCATGCATGATTATGGCCATCTTCTTCCCTGAACGAAGTGTTTTTTCCAGATTCTCTTTTCTTTTCAAATTGTAATGCACTCTTATCTGGTGCAGACATTCGTCGACAATGCATTTACTACTTGGTATGACCACATCTGCTCCGTGTATTTCCTTCTTTTTTTCTGTTTTCACTTTTTCTGTACTTATTTTCTCTCCTGCATTTTCTTCCAGGACCATGATAAAGGCCTGAGGATTCAATCCTCTCACCTTCTTCAATACTTCTGAAACCCTATCCAGTATTACCACTATGTCTGCTTTCTCAATACCAGCCTTTTTCAAAACTGTCAAATCTGCAGGATCTCCTGTCACTGCATCGTACCCTTTCTCTCTCAGTATATCTCCCTCTCTATCCACTACTTTGAATCGAGCTTCTTTTTCCAGTAACAGGTATCCTATTTTACCACAGCCAAGCATCAGGTAAACGGGAATCACCAATGTTTTTATAAAGAGGGGCTTATAACTCTTTCTGAGAGAGGTAGTTCCCGTGAAAACTGACGGACTTTCACTCATGGAGAGCGAGATACGCACGATGCGTGAAAAGCTGGAAACATTGAACTCCCAGATCAGGGAGTTGATAGGAGAGCGTGATCAGCGAAATGAGAAGTTCTCAGAGTTTATAAAAGAGGCAAAAGAGAACAAGGAACTGAGGAATGAAATAAATTCAAAGATTCGGGATGAGATAGAATCGAAGAAAAAAGCTCTGGAAAGGATTAGAGAGTTAAACCAGAAGATGGGAGAACTTAAAAAGCAGAAAGAAGAAATCTATGCTAATCTTGAAAAGAATAAGGTAAGACCGAGGAATCCTGCTACACTTAAGAAGGAAATTGAAGGGCTGGAATGGAAGCTTGAAACGACTGTCCTTCCACTTGAAACGGAGAAGAAACTTGTCGAATCCATCAGACAGAAGCGAAAGCTCCTTGAGCCATCCCAGGGGGTCGATACGATCAAGAAGGAAATGAAAAGAATCTTCGATGAAAAGGCAAGAGAAAAGGAGAGCCTTACCGACTACAACAAGAGAATCGATGAAGTACGGGAAGAATCTGGAAAATATCACGAGAGAATGCTTTACGCCTACAAGAGGGCAAGTGAAATCAAGAAGGAAGCTGACATATATCATAAACAGTTTGTCGCAAGAAAGGAGGAGCGGGATAACCTATATAAGGAATACAGAGAACTCATAGATAGGAAACATGAAATGACTGCCAAGCTGAAAGAAGACAAGATCAGAAAGCAGGTAGAAGATAGAAGGAAGAGAGACGAACTCATGAGGATGAAAGCAGAAAAGATCTTTGAAGAATTCAAGAAAGGAAAAAGACTGAGCACGGAAGAGTTCCGCATTCTTCAGGAAGGTGATCTTTCTGACAGATAGAAAAAGACCTGACAAGAAGATTCCACTAAACAAGAAGATCCTTGTTCTAAGTGTGGACAGGGACAATGACCTGGGAAGAAAAGCAGGTCAGGAAGGTCCTGTCGTGGGTAGAGAGAATGTTCTCGATGCTGCTGTCAAACTCGGTTTAGCGGATCCGTCGGATTCTGATACCAATGTGCTCTTCCGGGCTGTCAAGTTAAGAGATGAATGGGAGTCTTCAGCAAAAAAGATTGAGGTAGCAGCAGTTACTGGAGATGAAAAGGTGGGTGTTGCCTCTGACATGAAGATAGGAGACCAGCTTGGTGAGATCTTGAAGAGATTCAAGGCTGACGGAGTGGTCCTGGTGACAGATGGGAGGGAAGATGAATTCATTGAACCAGTCATCCGCTCAAAAACTGAGATACTGTCTGTGGATCGCATCATTGTCCAGCAGTCAGAAGAACTGGAGACCACCTACTTCATTCTCCATGAGTATCTGCGCAATCTGATGGAGGACCGGAAGGTTTCAGGCCTCCTTTTCGGCCTTCCAGGCTTGTGGCTCATGTCCTTCTGCATTGCCTACTACTACAAGAGACTCGAAATCCTGTACATAATTGGCGGGTTCACTGGATTCTACATCTTCTCGAAAGGATTTGGCATTGACAAGATTCTCTCAGAAGAGTTTGCCCCAGGAAGATTCAGCGTCTTCACGTACCTGGCAGCACTCCTTCTGGCATTTGTGGGCTTTTTCAATATCTGGGAGCATGCTCCGAGCACCTGGCAGGAGATACAGATATTCAGAATACTTCAGCTGTACATCTATGCCAATCCCTGGATTCCTCTGGCCGTATTCGTGGCTCTTCTTGGGAAGACAATCGATGCTTATGCTCGTCATGGGTCTGATTCCCAGGCTTCCGGGAGAAAGTCGGTCATGTGGTTCTACCTGCGGGTGTGGGGATTTGCTGTCTCGCTGCTTTTTATGCTGTACCAGGTAGCAAACCATGTGGTAGGCGTGATCTCATTTGAGGAACTGTACATGACTGCCCTGGTGGCGATGTTCTTTGCCCTTGCTGTTTGGATAATCTCTTACAGGCAGGAGGGCAAGGCTCAATCAAAAAAAGAGAGTACAGCTGAGATCTAGAGTTCTATGACCTCTTTTTTTAAAATTTCACTGTCTTTCAAAACGGAAATTCCTGCTTTCTGGTCAATGATTTCAATGAGTACTATCTTATCAGGATTATTTAAATCTACAGGGTTCTTCAATATTTCAACAATTCTGGATCCAATTTCTCGCTCTATCTCATTACTGGGTATGTGAAATCCTCTCCTGTTGCATCTGACTGCAAAGGATTCACCCTGATTGAGCTTTTCCTGTGCTGTATCAATGCTTCCTTTGACAATCTGGGGAAGCTGGGCAGAAACAACAGTATCCAGGGGGATTACCTTGCATATGGCAGTCGTCTCGTAGTCTCTAATCTTCTGGAGAGCTTTCTCATCAGCTTCTATCAAGAACAATCCTCTGTATCTCGTTTTTATTACCCTACAGTTCTCAACTGCCCATTGAATCTCCCACATGCCATCATATTGGCGGTTTACAGGGGTTGTCACAACATAGAACATGGAAGAAGAAGAGATCATATTTTTAAAAGGGTTGCTGGTTGTAGCTCAATCATTGCTTAAAAGTAATGGATTTTCAAATCTCCAGATTTCATTCCCCATCGAATGTTACACGTGTAACATCCTAACCTCAGATGCAGTAGTCTTGCAAACCTTCTCTTCATCATCTAATACAGCAATCTACTGCCTTTAAGAATATGAGAACATCAGTATACCATGAACAGACTTTCTCAGTTCATTAGTAGAATCCAAGTTTATTAATTGATATTACTCGGAAAGAATTAAACAGAAATGTTTTTAAGCAATAATTACCAGTAGTGTACAAAACACATAGGAGGTGAAAAAAATGAGAAAGGTATTCATAGCTATACTGCTGGCAATCATACTGGCTGCAGGAACAGGAACTACAGGAGCAGGAAAAGAGAATTCAAAAATCAAGGCCTTGTTTCAGCCGATGGATACTGAGGCGCGTACCTACCTGGCAAATAGACCCACTCTCTCTTCAGAAGATCTTCACGCATACGCACTGTATTTAGTGGAAAAATACGAGAGAAACCTAACTTCGATCATACATGAACTGGAGCACATTGAGAAAGTGTCCTTGCCAAAAGATGGTGAAGAAGATCTAAAACTGCTGATAGTGACAGAACATCTTCACAGAATCATGCAGGAGAATATCCCGGGAATTGGGAATGCAGCAGTGCTTACAGTAGAGCCTGTCCTTTCAGAGACCTACAGTGACGGCACCACAGCATACCAGGTATTCTTCACTCCCATGGGTAATATTCCTTATCCTATCTACTACTGGGTGCAGGTCTATCCAGATGTTTACGGAGGAAGTGGTTATGACGATGCGGGCAAGTACTACAACGTAAATGGCGGCAATAATCTGTACCTCGTTGTTGCTGAATACACTTCTACCTGGGTGAAATATACATTGTACTTCTATGATGAGGACCATCCAGATCCTGTAATGGATGCACTGTACGATGGCTGGAGACGGCTCTGGTACGGAAGAATTGAGGACATTGAAAGCTTCACCGTGCAGAACAGTACTATATCCTTCAGCGGCATCTGGGATAATAATATGACCTATGCAGAATGGTGGGGACAGCACGGCAACATGACACGCAGCTATAGGACTTATGTCTACGTGAGCAATGTGTGGAACCATGCCATGGATACGTATGACAAGAATCCAAGCATGGGGAAGATCTGGTGGTACACAGCCTGGTAATCTCATCTTTTTTTCTTTTCTTTATTACTGAGTTTTTTAGGAATTTCTGCATTTGTCTCACCAAGGATTCTCGTACTGATGGAAAGCATGGTTGTTACACGTGTAACAATGTCAATGCTAATTTCTGATATTGCTGACACACATTTCTGTTAAACTTCAGACGTTCTGATCACACAATGCAACCATAACCTTTTATACTGTCTGAGGTCTTCTCGGACGATGGCAAGAATCAGAGAAGAGATCACCGATTATGCCAGCAGACTGAAATCCATTTCCAGAAACTCCAAGATATTTCTGTTCAGCCACTGTCTCGTTACAGTAGGCCTCGGCATCTTCAATGTTATCTTCAATTTGTACATTCTGGAACTTGGATTCTCCACCACTTTCCTGGGATTCCTAATTTCCTCAAATCTCATCTTTTCTGCAGTTTTCCTCTTTCCAGGAGGAGCAATCTCAGACAGAATTGGCAGGAAGAACACGCTGCTTCTTTCTACTGGACTCATGTTCTGGTCCATTATTGCCTTATGCATAGTCACTGACAAGTATTTTCTTCTCCTGGCAAACAGCATTCGCGGCATGTCAAATTCGCTGATCACTATTGTTATTGCTCCCTTCATGATGGAACAGAGCAACCACTATGAGAGAATGCATCTTTTCTCTGTAGATGCAGCCCTGAGAAGCTTCTCTCGCATGATTGGCAGCCTCATTGGAGGATTGCTGCCAGCCTTTTTTGGGTTTGCAGCAGCGGATCTGGAAATCCAGTACCAGTATACCTTGTTGACTGCTGGATTTTTTACTTTGCTTGCCTTTTTTCCATTGTTCTCTATTGGGGAGGAAAAAAAAGGTGTTGAATCTCCAAAAGAATCAAGACCTCTCTTTTTTGAGAAGAGAGCCTTCGTGTCCCGATATGTATTCTGCGCTGCCCTGATCGGGTTTGGAGCAGGTGTCATTGTCCCTTTTTTTAACGTGTATTTCTCCGAGGTACTCCATGCTACCTCAGCTCAGATCGGGTTCATGTTTTCTGCAGGTGAGTTGTCAATGGGTATAGCCTCTTTGGTGCTTCCCTTCATAGTGAGAAGCTATGGAAAGGTAGGTTCCAACGTTCTGACTCAGCTTCTGTCAATTCCTTTTCTCTTGCTGATTACAGTTTCCAATTCCCTGTTCTACTCTTTTATTGGCTACTTTCTGAGAACAACATTGATGAACATGGCGACACCTGCTCAGCAGAATTTCTACATGGAGGAAATTTCAGAAAACGAAAGAGGGAAAGCCAACAGTATCCAGCAGTTTGGTTCCACAATATCCCGCGCATTTGGATCAGACATTGGTGGGTATTTACTGGCTACAGGGAGGTTTTCTCTGGCATTCCAGATTACAGGCAGCATTTACGTGGTGGGTACTGCATTATTCTACTTCTTCTTCAAGAAGATGGACAGTCATTAAGTCACGAATAAGCCTATTGGCTCCTGAGACTATGTCTCTGCCCTGTTACACGTGTAACATTTCAGAGTTTTTTTCCTAACAGTAATCTATCGAGTTTGCAGCAGAATGTTGCATCATTCAACCTCTTCTCCTCTTAGGAGACACCAGAACTGATAATCCAAAGAAAACAGAAGAGACAATGGCAATAGAAGAACCCACGGGCAAGTCCAGTAAGAAGGAGACTGCAATTCCAGTCAGACAGGAGAAGACTCCAATTACAGGAGAAAAGATAGCTATCTTCCTCATGTCGTAAAAGAACTGGTAAGCAGATGATGCAGGATTCACCATTAAAGCAAATACTAATAGGCCTCCTACCAGCCTCAAAGAAAAAGCTACTGCAATACCTGTCAAAAACAAGATCAAATAATAGAAAGGCTTTGTATTGATACCTGAAGCTTCTGCCAATTTTCGGGAGAACATGATAGACTGGAATTCCTTGAAGAACAGGAAAAATATTAGAATGATACCAAGAGTCAGTATGAAGAGCTTTGTAACGTTCTCCACAGTCATTCCGAGAATGCTGCCCCATAAAATGGACAGTGCTTGAGAACTCATGGCAGTTTGAGGTATCAGATTCAGAAAAATCAATCCCAAAGAGATCATCAACGAAAAGATCACACCCAGTATGACATTAGTAGGAAGATTTGCCTTTTCTGCCAGAGGTCCCAAAATGAGGGCCACCCCTGTCGAGAACACTACAGCAGACAGCAGAGGATTCACAGATAAGACTAATCCCAGGGCAGCTCCTGCAAAGGCTGCATGCGACATAGCAAATCCCAGAGAGGATAAGTTCATTCGAACTACGAAAGAACCGACCAAGGAGCAGGAGATACCAGTCAAGACTGCTCCTGCAACTGCTAATACAATTATCCGTTCCACAATCATTGCACCACCTTGTATTTTCTGTCAGAAACGATTTCTCCACTCTCCATCGTGACAATTCTCCTGCAGACTTCAGGAATAGAAGATCTGTCATGGACCACCATGACCATGGTCAGCCCTTTCAGATTCAATGAGGAAAGCTTTTCAGACACTTCACTCCGCGATTTCAGATCCAGGTTGCTGAACGGTTCATCCAGGAAGAGAATGTCAGGTTCTGCAGCCAATGCTCTGGCAATCATGACCTTCTGAAGCTGTCCGCCAGATAATTTCCCTACTGGATTGTCCTGAAGGGTTGAAATGGAGAGAAATTCCATTGTTTCAGTAGCAATTCTGTAATCTTTTTCTGTTGGAGATTTCAGGAGACCTATCTTTCCATATCGCCCCATGAGTACAACATCTCTGACCAGGAAGGGTGTCAGACTATCACACGAAAAATCCTGGGGGACATAACCAATTCTTTTTCTCAATTTTGTCCCATTTCTCCTGAGATCCATACCAAGTACTGTGATTTCTCCTTTGAACTGTAATAATCCATTCATGGTTTCCAGTAGGGTGGTCTTCCCTGCTCCATTTGGACCTATAACGGTGATGAACTCACCCCGCAAGATCGTGAGATTCACATTTTCTATGGAGGGAATTACCTCTCCCTCATAAATGGTAGAGACATTCTTGAGCACTATCATGACACCACGTCAAAGAGTTCCTCATCTCTCCTGGTATACAGATCTCTTGCATACGGTTCCAGCTCCTCTCTTGGAACTTTCGGAATGCTGTCCAGAACTTCTTTTCTGATTCTTATCTTCATGGTGGAAAAACCTCTGGAGAAGATGCCGTAGATCTCTTCATCTTCACGTACATGGATGTTTCCTTTTCCAAGAGTGCATCCAGAAGAAAATTGGATTCCATCGAGTAGACATGAATAGGGTGTTCCCTTCAGGGTGTGAATCTCTGCTTCAATATTGAAGGGATCGCTATCTAAAAGAGCTGTGGCTAGAATACCCATTCTGAGGCCCAGGACGAGATATGGACCGAGATGGCCGTGGAAGGCAGCTGCTTGCTCGACAAATGACGCTGATGGAAGGTTCATGGTATCACGAATTTTCAAATTGTGCTACACTTATATGGTTTTGGGTTTGAAGGTTCGGTGTCTGCTGAATTTGGAGACATCATTACCACAATCAGGAAAGAGGGACTTCCTTTTTCTGTTACACGTGTAACAATGCTGCAAAGCCTGAAGCCAATTCCAGTGGCATAGATTTTACCAGCTATATTTATAAGAAGGATGTGCCTAAGAGCGTTATGATAGCACAAAAGAAAACGCTATTCTTGCTGGCAATCCTGACTACTGTTTGTGCTTGCGCAGGTCAGGAGCCAGGTGAAGGACTGCTCCCCCCAATGCCCGGAAATGCGATAGAACTCGGAGCACAGTTCAGCATAGAATCTGAGAATCAGCAGACTGGAGATATCACTATCGAGTATTACTTGAATCTCACGAACGTGAGTGATGAAACACTGGAAAAAGTCATACTCCAGGATTTCCAGCTTCCTGGAGATCTGACAATGAGTCAGGGGCGCTTTGTCTTAGAGAATGTGAAACCCGGCGAAGTGCGTCAGATCATTTTCAAGGTAATCGTTAAGGGATGGGGACTGAACCCGAAGGATCAGGAATGGAGTGTTGACTTCACCATACGGATAGAAAGAGGGAGTGCATATACTGAGCAGACCTTCTACTATGGATTTTCCCTCAATGCCTGAAGATTAGCAGGGAGATATGATATTCAATGAACACTCTATTGAAATGGTGATACCTTATTCCACGGCAGTTGAGGAGAAAGAAAGTGAGATCAGAATACCTGAGTGCAGTCTTTGCAGGGCTTCTCATCCTTGGAATTGCAGGAATTACTACTGTACCAGAGTCGATTACTCTTCAGACCACTACGACTGACGGTGTCACCATTTTTTACAATCTGTACGTTCCAGAAGGATTAATTGAGAAAACTCCTGTCATCATAATAGGCCACGGCATCATGGTGAACAAGGAGATGATGACCACCTTCGCAGTAGAGTTTATAGCTCAGGGATACATTGTCGCTACTCTGGACTGGCGCGGTCATGGAAGAAGTACGGGAGAACTATCAAGAAAGGGGCTGTACAGAGACTTGGAAGCAGTCATTGCAGACATTCCTGCACATGCACCAGCAGACATGGGGAGAATTGCTTTGCTCGGCTATTCTATGGGCGGTTCTCCCACGTATGAGTATGCTGCCAGTCATTCTGCTGTTAAGGCATGGGTTGGCGTTGGGACAGTAGCAGATGGTAGTATCTCAAGTGAAAAAAATCCGCATAATGTGCTCATGATTATTGCCAAATATGATGAAGCATTCCCACCAGAGAAGGCAAGAGAACCCATGGCAGTCTTGACAGGGATTTCACTAGAAGACATTGAGTTTGAGAGACTGTATGGGAACCTGCATGAGGGAACTGCCAGAAAGATCCACGTAATACCATGGGCTGATCATTTGACAACGCCCTGGGATTCAGATTCCGTCTTGACTGCTGCTTCCTGGATTAAAGAGACTTTTGAGGGTTCTCCAGATCTTTCGAAGGTTGTATACTACAAGAGGGCAGGATTCCTCTTGACTGGACTTACAGGATTGGTGGGATTCCTCTTTGCATTCTCCTCCGTTCTTGCAGGCAAATTTGAGATAAGGAATGGAGCAGACTTTGATCTGCCAGAAATTTCTGTGAAATCATTCATCGGAAAGTATTACGCGGTGACGCTATCTCTGGTTTTCACTGCAGTCATTTTTCTCCCTCTGTTTCTGACACCTCTGCCATTTACTGCCTTTCTAACTGCACTGAACGGAGGACTTGGAATTACTTTATTGATTTACTGCTGGTTCTTGGCAAAGAAAGGGAAAAACTCTTTGAGAATGATTTTAAGAGAGAATCTGCTTCAGAATACAAAGATATGGATCTTCTCACTGGTTCTGACCGCTATATTCCTGTCTTGCTACTATTTTCTCGTGGGATTGCATTTTCTCGGCATGGTTCCTTCAGCACCCAGAATCCTGTATCTAGTACTGTATGCTGTTATCCTCTTTGTTGTATTCTCATTTTATTCACTCTTCATTCAG
>CAZFAR010000033.1:0-14774 GCA_964516825.1 uncultured Thermococci archaeon | reverse complement strand
TTCTGGAGATCCTGCATCAGATTCAGGATCTGGGCCTGTATCGACACGTCCAGGGCGGAGACTGGCTCATCTGCCACAATAAAATCAGGATCAACTGCCAAAGCTCTTGCAATCCCTATTCTCTGTCTCTGGCCGCCGGAGAACTCATGGGGATATCTGTTCATTTGTTCTGGAGTCAGTCCTACCTTTTCCAGGAGTTCAAGCACCCTTTGTTCTCGATCTCCCTTTGAGTAGAGATTGTGAACCTCCATCGGTTCAGATACGATCCCCCCCACAGTCATTCGCGGATCAAGGGATCCAAAGGGGTCCTGGTAGATGATGCTCATATTCCGTCTGTATTTTCTCATTTGATACCTATTCAACTTTGTGATATCCTCTCCCTTGAAAGATATTCTTCCACCATCAGGCTCATACAATTTCAGAATCGTTTTCCCGCAGGTAGTCTTGCCGCAACCAGATTCGCCTACTAACCCAAGCGTTTCTCCTTCATCCAAAGTGAAGGACACCTTATCTACTGCCCTGTTTATTTCAGGCTTTCGCAAGAATCCTCCTCCCACATAAAAGTATTTTACAAGTTCTTCAACCTCTAAAAGTCTCATGGTAACTCCTCCAGATAGCAGCGAGCATAATGACCCTTCTCCCGTTCTATGAGCATCGGATGCTCTTCCTCACAGATCTTCATGACGTAGGGGCATCGCGGATGAAACCTGCATCCTGTGGGTATCTCAATCAGATCTGGTACAGTCCCTTCAATGATCTGGAGCCTCTCAATATCAGCATCCAGTCTTGGGATAGCGTTGTTCAACCCCACAGTATAGGGATGGAATGGCTTCTCAAAGATCATTTCCACACTTCCCTGTTCAACGATCTCTCCTGCATACATCACTGCCACATCTTTGCATTGTTCTGCAATCACTCCCAAATCATGGGTTATCAAGAGCACAGAAGCGGAGAATTCTTCCTTCAATCTGTTCATGAGTCTCAGTATCTGCGCCTGTATGGTCACATCCAATGCAGTAGTAGGTTCGTCTGCAATCAGTAACTGGGGGTTACAGGAGAGTGCCATCGCGATCATTACTCTCTGTCTCATTCCTCCAGAGAGCTGATGGGGATACTCTTTAATTCTCCTTTCAGGTTCAGGTATCCCCACGATTTTGAGCATTTCAACTGCTTTTCTTGTAGCTTCTTTTTTTTCCAATCCCTGGTGAAGCTGGATTACTTCCATGAGTTCATTTCCTATGGTAAACACTGGGTCCAGTGAGGTCATGGGTTCCTGAAAAATCATGGATATTTCTTTTCCCCTCACTTTCTGCATCTCATTTTTCGATTTTTCCAGCAGATCGTCGCCATTGAGATATATCTCTCCGCTGACGATTTTGCCTGGGGGCCAGGGTATCAGCCGCATGATAGATAATGCAGTGACACTCTTTCCGCATCCACTCTCCCCCACAAGTCCGAAGGTCTCCTCCTTCCCAATTGAAAATGAGACTCCTTCGACTGCCTTCACGACTCCTGCATGGGTATAGAAGTATGTTCTCAGGTCTTTCACGTCCAAAAGGTTCATTCTCTCACATCCTCAACCTCGGATCAAGTGCATCTCTCAAGCCGTCACCAAACAGGTTCAAGCCCAGTACAATGAGCAGAATAGCAATTCCTGGGAAGGTAGCAGCCCACCAGGCACCGCCAGTTATGTATTGATAACTTCGCGAGAGCATGGCACCCCATTCAGGCGTGGGCGGCTGGGCACCCAGGCCAAGAAATCCCAAGGCTGCAGCATCCAACACTGCTGAAGCAAGCATCAATGTTCCATACACGATAATAGGTGCCATGATGTTGGGCAGAATGTGCCTGAAAAGTATTCTCCCTGTACTGGATCCTACAGCATACTGAGATTCAATGTATTCCATTCCTCTGACAGTTAGTACAGAGCCTCTCACAACCCTCACCATCTGCGGTGTATATACAATCCCTATAGCAATCATTGCTTTGTCCAGTCCAGTACCTAGGACTGATGCAATTACAATTGCCAGTAATAATGCGGGGAATGCAAAAAGAATGTCAATGAATCTCATGACAATGTTATCGACTCTTCCCCCGTAGTAACCAGCCACCACTCCGAGGAGAATACCAAAGAAAGTGGCGATTCCCACAGCAACGAATCCCACACTCAAGGTATATCTCGTACCAAACAATATCCTGCTCAGGACGCATCTTCCCTGGGAGTCTGTACCCAGTGGCTTTCCTGTCGCTCCTTCATCGCTCCAGAATCCAGGTTTGAGCCGATTTTCCAGATCAGGGGGAGATTCTACAGGATCATTCGGGGCCAGGAAGGGTGCGAATGTTCCGCAAAAAACGATGATAATTACTACTCCAAATCCCACCATTGCTGTCCTGTTTCTCTTCAACCTTCTCATCAATTCCTGGGATCTTGTCTCCTGCACCATTTTTTTTCACCTACTCGTAATGAATTCGTGGATCAGCATAAGCGTACAGTACGTCAGTAACCAGATTGACAATCACGAAGATGACAGCAAAGAATAATGTAGTTCCTATGACTGCTGGATAATCTCGCATGTAGACTGCATCTACCACGTATCTACCTATTCCAGGCCATCCAAAAACTGTTTCTGTCAATATAGCTCCTGCTAACAGTAATCCGAAATTCATGCCTATCACAGTGAGTACAGGAATCATGGCATTCCTTACTGCATGCTTGTAAACGACCATCCTCTCTGACAGCCCTTTTGCTCTTTCTGTCCTGATAAAATCCTGTCTTAAAACTTCCAGCATACTGGAACGTGTCATTCGTGCAATAAATGCCATGGGTATTGTGGCAAGAGCAACAGAGGGTAAGATCAGATGGGAAAGAACGCTCTTTAGAGCTGGCAGATTTCCTGTTATTATGGAATCTACTATCAGGAAATTGGTGATCCTCTGGAGTTCAACACCGTAATCCACGCGTCCTGCTATAGGAAGCAAATCAAGTTCCAGGCCAAATATGAGCATCAGCATGATTCCGAGCCAGAAAACTGGCATCGATACTCCAAAAAGAGCTGCTGTCATGAATGAATAATCGAAAACTGAGTACTGCTTTGTTGCTGATATAATTCCAGCAATGACTCCTACAACCACTGCTATGATCATGGCACAGACGCTCAATTCTACAGTATTTGGAAACCGTGCCCAGATCTCTTTCGTAACCAGCTCCTGCGTTTTTATGGAACGGCCCAAATCACCCTGTACTGCGTCTTCAAGCCATATCCAATACTGCACATAGAGGGGGTCATTGAGTCTGTACTTTTCTCGAATCTTCTCGAGTGTCTCCTTTGATGCATGTTCCCCAGCCAGTGCCCGTGCTGGATCACCTGGTGCAAGATGCATCAATGAAAATGAGATCACGGAGACGCCTAACATGACTGGTATCAGCATCAACAACCTCTTAGCTATGTATCGCTTCATGTCTTCAACCTCTTTCAACCTCTGTGCGAAACTGAACAAATAAAAAAAAGGTTTCAAAAAAAAGAAACCAAAAAAAATCTATTCTTCTAGGTAGGCAGAGTACCAGAATATTCTCGAAGTCGGATGCAGCAGGAAGCCTTTAACGTTCTTTCGTAGTACAACCATCTGGTTCGCATGGGCAAGAGTGATGAATCCACATTCCTCGTGGAGAATCTCCTGGACTTCTCTGTAGTACTGTGCTCTCTCTGCTTCGTCATATGTTCTCTTTGCCAAGATGTTGAGCTCATGGATCCTGTCATTCAAGAGAAACGCCATGTTTCCTGATGTACCAATGCGTGTATTGTCCTGGTCGCACAATACGTAGAGGAAGTTGTCAGGGTCAGGTATGTCGCCAGTCCATCCAAGCAGGCAGCAGTTGTGTTCACCCGCTTCTGTCTTCTCCAGGTAGGTACCCCACTCTATTTGGAAGATCTCTGCTTTGATGCCGACAGCTGCCAGATACGACTGTATGGCTTCACCAATCTTCGGTGGGTCGAACATGTACGGTCGTGATACAGGCATGACCCAGAATACGCATTCAAACCCATCGGGATATCCTGCGTCTGCCAAGAGCTGCCTTGCCAGTGCTGGATCGTACTCGTAGTCCACGATATCGTCATTGTATCCCAGAAGTCCTGGAGGCATCATGTTCTTTGCCACAGATGCTGTACCCTTATAGAGATTCTTCACAATGGACTCCTTGTCGATTGCATGCGCAATAGCCTGGCGGACCTCCTTCTTGGTGAAAGGCTCAAAGTAACCTGCAGTCTGTACGATGTTTCCATTTTCGTCATATCCGTATCCTGTATTGAGGGCAAAGTAACCCACGTTCATTCCTGGCTGAGTAAGAAGTACGAGATCTGGGTTCCCCCTGATCCTGTCGAGATCGTCCGGGTTGGGATATTCCATTGCATCTACTTCCCCTTTCTCCAATGCGAGCAGCCGAGCTGACGTGTCTGGAATGACTCTGAAAATCAGTTCATCTATCTTGGGCCTTCCGCCCCAGTAGTCATCGTTGGCTACCAGTGTGATGTGGTCATCCTTCACCCATTCCACGAATTTGAAGGGTCCTGTACCGCATGGATGTGCAAATGCCTCTTCCTTGTACTTCTCAGCATTGGCTGGACTCACGATGTAGGCTGTGAACATTGCCATTGTGGTGAAGAAGGTTGCATCCTTTTGTTTCAGAGTGATCCTTACAGTATAGTTATCCACTTTCTCTGTCTTGGCTATGCTGCCGTAACACCAGCTCCAGTAGCTCCACTCACCATACTGGTAGTAAGCGTGGTTGGGGTCTCTCTGTCTCTCAAGGGAGAATACCACTGCATCCGCGTTGAAATCTGTCCCATCGTGGAACTTGACACCTTTTCTCAGGTAGAACATCCATACAGTTCCTGTTGAATCTACTTCCCATTTTGTGGCAAGCGCAGGTTCTATTTCTACGCTTCCCAGCTTGTATCGAACCAATCCGTCAAAAATGTTATCCATTCTCTGAATTGATTCACCATCAGTTACATCAGCTGGGTCAAGTCTCTGAACATCTCCACTGCATGCATAAATCAACACCTTTTTCTCAGGTGGCGGTTGACCAATGCATCCACTCAGCACTGACACTACCATCACTGCTACTAGGAAAAGACCATACTTCGCTTTGTTGTTCATTCTTTTCTCCTCCTTTCTATTCTATTCCCTAGGTCATCTAGGGACTACTGCTTCCCTTGTTATTAAGTTATTTAAATCTTTCCATCGTTTCCATGTAGTAATGTTGTTAAAGCCTTAGCACTGCTGTTATTGCAGTCCAAATTCTATAGCATGTTCACGAAAGATGAAGCAATGTTACACGTGTAACAATGGAACCCCAGATTGGACAGCCTCAACAGATCACAATCCTTTTAAAAAAACATTCTCTCGCATGATTGTGACATATGATATTGTAAAGACAGAGAAGGGCTATCGCATCCTCAAGGACAGGGTCTTTTTTCTTGATGGAATGCAGTTGAGGTTTCTCTATGACCTCAAACAGAATCAGGTCCCTGATCTCGATATGGTATTGAGCTATTTCGAGTCTCTTGACCAATTCGAAGAGCTTGTCATGCTTGAGCTTGTCACAATACACCCACAACGCATACCTGCTCTTTCTGAAAAGAAACTAATTCAGTCTAAGGGCTGTCTTTACTATGGGATGAGAGCCTCTATATTCGAAGCAAAACTCACAGACGAGGGTAAGAGACTCTTGGCAGAAGTGATGGATACGGACATTTTTTCGGAATGCATGACTTCAATGGATGAAAAAATGGCAGAGACTTTCCTCAAGAGGAGGGAATATGCATAGGAAGGCTCTGTATTTCGTGACAAAAGAAAAAAAGGTCAGACACATAGGATTTACTCAAAAAAAGCAGATCCAGCTTCTGGAATCAAGAGAAATGCTGGATGGGCAGGGATTCGATGAAAATTCCGATTTTTCTAGAGAGACTGATGATTCAGTTTACGTATTCTCTTCATTCATTCCTCAATCTGTGATAGATCTCTGGTTTGGTCAGATCCTCAACGGAAGAGAAAGGCTCAGAAAACCGGAAAAAGAAAAAGAAAAGGAAAAAAGAAAAGGGAAGGAAAAAGAAAAAAGAAATTATCAGAAAATTCAAGAAACGATATCAGCAGCAAAGAAACGTTCAAAGAGCAAGCATCGAGTTTTCAAGCTCAAGAAACCCTCTCATACAACAGATGTGAAAAAGATTCAGAATATCCAGTCTCGTAAACAAAAAAGAAGTTTCCCTAGAAAGAAAGTCCCGAAATGCAGGAAAACTCTGGAAATGCTCAAGGAAGAGGTTAAAGCCCAGAGAAGTTGGGAATCCTTCGTACCTACTTGCGGCGAATGTGTCTTCTGGGAGAAACAATATCTGGAATTCACCAAGGTAGAAATTGGAGGGTGCCTTGTTACCAAAAACTTTGTCAGCAGTGAAAAAAAAGCCTGTCCTGAGTTTGAGAAGCAATAGCACATTTCACGTAAATTCTCATACCATTTTCTGTCTGATATCTTGTGCAGAAGCACAAAGAGACCATATTCAGTTTGACTAACTCTTAGACTTTGGATGTACCATCTTTCCAAAATATTATGAGCAGCTCTGACATAGCTTTAAAAACCAGTAGTTCAGATGAAGGCCATGGATTCGCACTTCTTCAAAATCGGAGGCATCATAGCCTTCTGCATCTTACTAGTTTTGGGGCTTTACATTACCTATTCTTTCCTGGATGTCTTGCTAGTGGCAGTTGTTATCTCCTATCTAGTGCGTCCAGCAAAGGAAAAGCTCAATTTGAAAAATGAAACCGTGTCTACACTTTTGGCTGAAATCATTGTCTTGGTGCCATTGTCTCTGTTTCTGGCTTTTACTTTCATTTCTGTTGTCAATGCTCTGGTAGCCCAACATGCTTTGAAAGACATCTTTACAGGACTGCAGACTGTTGAAGACAACGTAATGGAGTATATCAAGAAGGCACTCCAGTTCCTGGGCATAAGTGAGACACAGCTGGCGGAAGAATCGCTGCAGTTAATGACAGAAAAGATAGAGATATTCACAAATAATATCACGAAGACTGTAATTGATTGGGCATTCAGGCTTCCATATGGAGCTGCTCGTCTTTTTCTTGCTGCTTTCCTTTCTTTCTACCTTGTTCGTGACGGGAAAGGTGTGAAAGAAGCATTGATAAAGATGGCTCCTGAATCCAGCAGGCCAAAGTTTGCAAGACTGCTCACTGCCTGCGATGCAGTTGTATATGGAATCGTTGTGGGTTATCTTTTCAAGGCCATCATTACAGGATTCATCTCAGTCATCGTGTTCTCCATTCTGGGCATCGGAAATCCAGTGGTCATGGGGGTCGTGGTTGCAGTCTTTGATTTCATACCTTTGATCGGTCCGTGGACTGTCTTTCTGGGACTATTTCTGTGGTACGCACTGCAGGGCCAGGTAACCTATGGTATTGAAGTGGCAGCAATCTGTTATGTCACCATTTCCTTGATACCAGATCTGTACATCAGCCCGAAAATATCGGGAACTGTCTCGCATGTGCATCCGATGGTGATGCTGATCGGCATTCTTGGAGGAATCATATCTCTGGGACCTGTGGGTGCGGTGGCAGGCCCTTTGATCCTGGGAGTGATCGTAATCATTGTCAAGAGCTATTTTCTGGACATGCATATCGAAAGAGAGGACATCATTGACAGGACTATTTCAAGTCTGAGAAGAAAGATTTCCCGGCTGAGAGGTCGAGGAAAGGATTCTGAGGAATCCAGAAAGGGTCACGAAGAGGAGGAAGAGAAATGACAAAATTGAGGACTGTTATTCTCTTGCTGATCGGGATTGCCATCATTTTCCTGATGGTTCACCTGGCAGGAGTTGGCGATGTCGCAAACCTCATCCGCCAGGCAGACCCTTTCCTATTCTTGGGAGCGGTAGTTCTCGAGTTTACAGCCGTATTTCTGTGGGCTTTGAGATGGAGGATTTTGCTGAGGCCTTTCCATGAGGTAGCATTCAGAAACTCTCTGGCTGGAATTCTCGTAGGAATGTTTTTCAATAACATTACTCCTGTAGCCAGGGCAGGAGGAGAACCTTTCAGAGCATACTACCTGGCACAGAAGGAAGGTATGGATTTTGAGGATACCTTTGCCACTGTTGCTATTGATCGGGTCCTGGACAGTTTTCCATTCCTGGTTATCATCACGATTTCTCTAGTCTATTTCATACTACTGTTAGAGATAAGTGCTCAAATGATAGTCATTATTTTTCTAGCTTTCATCTTCAACATGATTTTGCTTTCTCTCGTTCTCTATTTCTCATTCAGCCTGACTGCAGCCAAGAAACTGATGTTTTCCCTTTTGAGAATCATTGCCAGATTTTCCACGAGGGCGGAGGAGTATGAAGGTGAAATAGAAGCAGCAGTGGAACAGTTTCATGGAGCCATCAGGACACTTTCTTCGCGAAAACAAGATCTTGTCACCTGCTTGTTCATTTCCTTTTTCTTCTGGTTTCTAATAATTCTGAGAAACTATCTGGTAGTAATAGCTCTGGGATATGAAGTGAATTTCATGGTCATTGTAGTGGTGCAGATGGTGGCAACCCTGGTAGGTGTCCTGCCCATACTTCCAGGAGGTCTGGGCTCCATCGATGGGGTCATGGTATTTCTGTACATTTCCTTTGGCTTTCCTGCTCAATTGGCTGTGACCACTTCTTTGCTGGATAGGTTCATTGCTTTCTGGCTCATGATCATAGTGGGAGGTACGTGCGTACTGGTGGAGAGACAGTTCTTGAAAGATCTGGGACAGGAGAGGGATGGGAATAACTAAGGCATGATGCAGATTTCGGGAAAGCGCAGTCCTCTGTAGATCTCTTTTTTTTAAACCGAATGGAATCTCTGTTCTTGCTCTGGTCTCAAACAGGAAAATCTGAAACAATAAGAGTCCAGAAAGATTTATAAGCAGTGAAACAGAAACGGTACAAACCTTTGTTCATACCTTGGTGATTACATGGAACGATCAAAAGGCACCAGAAGCAGGACCAGAGGCAAGATGAAAAAGAAATCGAGGCATCGTGGACTACCCACCCTGTCTAGGATTCTCCAGGAATTTAATAGTGGACAGTTTGTACACATAGATATCGAGCCATCCATCCACAAAGGGATGCCTCATCCAAGGTTTCAGGGGAGGACTGCCCTGGTCAAAGAAAAAAGAGGGAATTCGTATATTCTAGAAATCATAGAAGGATCAAAAAGAAAAATCATCATTTGCAGACCTGAACACCTGCGGCCTCAGAGGGGATGATAATGGTTGGAAAGAGAGTTATAAAGCAAATACCTGTTACTTTAGCGGAGGTAAAAGAGGTCTTATCTTCTCGGAAAGATGCTGGAGAACTCCTGTATGAGCAGAACATTGCTCTAGACCATGCAAGCAAGTTCTCCCGGCTGAAACTGGGTGATTCCAAGAATCTGGTAAAGGAATTGGTGGAAATAGGACTTCGGGAAGACCTAGCCTGCAAGCTTGCAGACATTTTCCCTCAGAATACGCAGGAAATCCACATGCTTTTTCCCAAAGAACGATTTGCTTCTGACCCTGATGAGTTGAAAAAAATAATGGCTACAATACAGAAATATGGAGAGAGTTAGATGCAGAAAACGTATGAGGATTATGGAGTTGTTCTGGACTACTTGCCTCAGGGGTATCCAACAGACAAGGGATTCAAGAGAACACCAATAGTTCAGTTACTGGGGGAGACCCATTTCTCGCTTCTGGAAGCGATTCCCCGGGGACATCTTGCTTCTCACGAAAGAGTTTTCATCGGAAAGGGTGACCGGAAAAGAATCAATCACATAAAAAAGAGATTGACTCATGAGGATCTGACGAGTTCTGCCAAGGTAGAGCTGCCTTATGTCGTAGAAGAGGTTGTTGAACATTCTGAAGGGCGGTTCGTAGAGTTCTTTAACACATGCAGACCTATAACTATACGATTTCACCAGCTGGAGCTTCTGAGTGGTGTGGGAAAAAAACTGATGAATGAGATTCTGAACCAGCGAAGAAGAGAGAAGTTCACCAGTTTTGATGATATCAAGAAGAGGATACCCTCTATTCCTGATCCTAAGAAAATGATTGCAAAGAGGATCGTTCTGGAAATGAAAGGAGAGGAAAAATACCGCATATTTGTGTTTTAATGCACGTGAAACTGCTGCTCAGAAAGTACGGAATAGCTCCAAGAAAAAGCTGGTCCCAGTATTTTCTCATTTCACCTAGGGTCATAGAAGTGATGGCCTCTTATGCCAGAGGGATTGTACTGGAGATCGGACCTGGACTGGGATTCATCACACAGGAACTGGCAAAAAGATCAGAAAAGGTCATTGCCATTGAAAAGGACAGAAAAATGATAAATGTTCTTGAGAATGAGTACACATTTTCTAATGTTGAAGTCATAGAAGGTGATGTGACCGAGATGGATCTCCCTGCATTTGATCGAGTAATCAGCAACATCCCGTACCACATATCATCACAGATCACGTTCAAGCTCTTGGACTATAAATTTGAACTTGGAGTACTCTCGTACCAGAAAGAATTTGCGCAGCGCTTGGTGACACCACCTTCTCCCGGAGTCTCACGATTATCAGTGATGGCACAGATGAAGGCAGACCTGGAGCTCTTGCAGGTTATATCCAGAAAGAACTTCTATCCTGTACCCAAGACAGACTGTGCTTTAGTCAAGATCATTCCCTGTGAGAAAGGGGACAAAGATGCCTTTTTTGACAGTGTAGTTAGAGGGCTCTACTCTCACAAGAGAAAAACAGTTCGAAATGCATTACTCTCTTCAAGAGATGTCACAGGGTTTGCCAGAGAAAGGCTGCAGTCAGTACTGATCCCTTACGGAGAAAAGAGAGTGTGGTCTCTCAAACTGGAAGAGCTGCATATTCTGGTAGAGTTCCTGCGATCTGAGATTGCTGAATGAATGTAGAGATCAATCACAAACAAATATTTATAAATGCAGCTCCCTTTACAGAGAAAAGAACGTCTAAGGAGGTGAACCTATGAGAAAAAAGGTAGCTGGAATACTAGTATTCTGTCTCCTATTGTCAGTGTCCTCTGTGTGGGCACCTGAAACTTTGAGAGTGATTGTGGTATTTCACAGTACACCAGATGTGGCCTTGCTCTCGCAGTACGGAACAGTTCATCAGGTTTTCCAAGTAATTCCAGCAGCCGTCGTAACCCTTCCTGAGTACTCAGTAGAAGCTCTGGCTCGAACTGCTGAAATAAAATATGTGCATCCAGATTACTACAGACAGTTCGTTACCACACCTCAAGACAAAGCAGAATCCCTGGATCAGATCATTCCCTGGGGTGTTGACAGGATTGATGCTGACCTCGCCTGGCAGTACTCAACAGGAAAGAAGGTGAAAATTGCAGTCATTGACACAGGGATTGATGTAGACCATCCAGATCTGGAGGAAAACATTTTTGGAGGGATCAACACGATTGAAGGATACCAGCCAGATGACTACGATGATGACCATGGGCATGGAACATGCGCTGCAGGTATCATTGCCGCGGTAGATAACGACATTGGCGTGATTGGTGTGGCCCCTGATGCGTGGCTATACAGTGTGAAAGTGCTTGATATAACTGGTTCTGGATACATTAGTGATATCATTGAAGGTATTGAGTGGTGCATAGACAAGAAAATGCAGGTTCTAAACATGAGCTTTGGTGGCTATACAGATTTTCCAGCACTCCATGATGCCTGTGATGCTGCCTGGGAGCAGGGATGCATTCTAGCAGCTTCTGAAGGACCTGGATGTACAGCATATCCTGCAGCTTACTCTTCAGTGATAGCAGTGGCTGCCACAGATAGGAATGACTTTCAAGGATACGAGTATGGTCGAGAATTAGAATTGGTCGCACCTGGTGAGAAGATTCTAACAACGTGCATAGGTGGAGGGTATATTACAGTGGCTGGAGTGAGCTATGGATGTCCTCATGTGTCTGGTACAGCAGCTTTAGTGATCGCACTCCATCCTGATTACACCAACAGAGTAGTAAGGAGAATCCTTCAGATGACTGCAGAGGATTTAGGAGCACCTGGATGGGACCCCTACTACGGGTTTGGGTTGGTGGATGCTGAAGCAGCAGTGACCTACCCTGGCGTAACACCACATTAATTCTCTCTTTTCTTTCTTGCCAACAATATTTTCACTATCTTACAGGATCATCTGCAAGATGTGTCCAGTAAAATCCCAGTGTACCACAGGAAAATACAGAACAATTGCCATCAGCTACTACCAGCCCCTCTTTGATGAAGCAGCAGAATTCAACAAGACAACATGACGAATAGTCTAGTTGCTCACAGATGATAATGCTTTCATCCGAAAATACAGATGATAATGCTTTCATCCGAAAATCTTAGAGGGATTGGTCAACTCAAGGGTTCCAAAATGACAAGAATTAATGAGTAGTGTACATCAACATCAACAGTATGACAGGCCAGAAAGAAATCCATGAGATTGTCCTTTACTGTAAAGTCCGATCAATTCTCCTTTCGCTAGAATATGACCTTCCATAGCTTCTACAACATCATTCTTTGTCACAGTTGGATCGAGGGTCAAAGTAGTATCGAGCGCATAGACTGCAAAGACATACTGATGAGTGCCTGATGGAGGGCAGGGGCCACCATAGAAGTTGTTTCCAAAACTGTTTATGCCTTCGACTCCAGGTACAGAATTCTCTTCAATAATAGTTACCGGGCTGATGTTGAAAACAACCCAGTGAACAAATATACCTCGCGGTGCATCTAAATCCTCAACAATTAATACGAGGCTGATTGCTCCTTCTGGTATGCCTTCAATTTCAAGGGGAGGATTGACGTTCTCGCCCTCGCAAGTGTATTTTGAGGGGACATTCCCGTTATGTCTAAATGCAGGACTTGATACTGTCAGTTCTTCTGCTTCAACGAGTGCTTTTTTAGTTTCTTCAGCCTGGCTGACGCATCCTGTAATAAACAAAAGCACTATCAATGCTACTTTTCTCATGTGGATTTATTGGAATACGTGCTTAAATATGTGTAGGCACAAAGATACAGTGGTTGATCCTGCCCTCTTTTTATGGACGTCTATACCTATGTATATCATGGAGGGAACCTCCTGTGTCGGCTCATATGCGGCAATCTTCCATACGCTCTCAAAGGAGCAGTTTGATGGCCGCTTGATTCAGGCCCAGTCTCTTTGACGACCTCTTTGACGACCTCTAAGGGTCAACCGATACACCCTCCACCTTTTAGAATAAATGGTTTTTCATATCGTCTCTTTAGAAAACCTCATAAGAAGAAACCCTCTCGTTCATCCATGATGACTGCAGAACAGTATGAGGAAAGCCTCACAAAATTGAGCCTTGACGTGTACCTTTTTGGAAGAAAACTAGAGAATATTGTGGACAACCCTATAATTCGACCTTCAATGAAAGCTGTTGCCAAAACATACGAACTGGCTCACTACCCGAAATATGAAGAGCTCATGACTGCTACATCCCACATTACTGGGAAAAAGATAAATCGATTCACCCACATTCACCAGAATGTTGAAGATCTCGTAAAAAAGAGCAAAATGGGACGACTGCTGGGCCGTGAGACTGGATGCTGTTTCCAGCGATGCGTGGGAATGGATGCTCTCAATGCGTTGTCCATCGTCACCTACAATCTTGATGAAAAATATGGTACAAAATATTACAGACGGTTTTTGGCTTATCTTGAATATGTCCAGGAAAAGGACTTGACCTGCGATGGAGCCATGACCGATCCTAAGGGCGACAGAAGTCTGTCTCCACACAAACAGAAAGACCGAGATTTGTACCTTCATGTCGTGGAAGAGAGAAGTGATGGAATCGTTGTCAGAGGTGCCAAGGCCCATCAGACAGGTGCAGTGAATTCACATGAAATCATTGTCATGCCCACTATTTCAATGCATGAAGGGGATAAGGAGTATGCTGTATCTTTCGGTATACCGAGCGATACTGAAGGGATCACCTACATTATTGGGCGTCAGTCCTGCGATACCAGGAAATTGGAGGGAGGAATAGACCAGGGTAACATTCTCTTTGGCGGGCATGAAGCTTTGGTCATTTTTGACGATGTCTTTGTCCCATGGGATCGTGTCTTTCTGCACACAGAATATGATTTCTGCCAGCAACTGGTAGAGAAGTTCGCGAGTTATCACAGGCAGAGCTATGCATGCAAGGTAGGAGTGGGAGATGTACTGATAGGGGCAGCCGAGACTATTGCAGAATACAATGGTGTTGAAAAAGCATCCCACATCAAAGACAAGATTGTTGAAATGAACCACTTGAACGAGACCCTTTACTGTGGATGCATTGCCTGTGCTGCAGAAGGAAATAGAGAACCCAGCGGCACCTACTCTGTGGACACATTACTTGCCAATGTGCACAAGCACAATGTGACCCGACTCCCTTACGAGATTGCACGGCTGTCACAGGACATTGCGGGAGGATTGCTGGTGACCCTGCCATCTGAGAAGGATTTCAGATCTCCAGAAACAGGTAAATGGATTGAAAAGTACTGCAAGGGTGTTCTTGATGTTTCTACTGAAGATCGAATGCGCATTCTAAGATTGATAGAGAATCTTACCATGGGAGCTGCTGCTGTAGGGTATCTAACAGAATCAATGCATGGTGCAGGGTCTCCTCAAGCACAGAGAATCATGATCTCCCGCCTTGTACCCATGAAAGAAAAACAGCAGGCAGC